>NZ_JBHVIV010000031.1:51229-93841 GCF_042799475.1 Kitasatospora sp. NPDC057692
GCATTTCCCCCGGGGTTCGGGCCCCCGGGTGCCCCACCGCGGGCCCCCCCCCGGGGGCCGCCGGCCCCGGGGCCCCCCCCCCCCCCCGGGGGGGGGGGGGGGGGGCCCCCCCCCCCCCCCCGCCAGTGCCGGTTTCAGAGGTGTGCGAACCGATTGGCGTGGCAATTGGCGAACACATGTACCTGTTGATCTATGTTTGGAGGGCAAGGGAGCACGTCGAGCAAGGAGGAGCGACATGGCCAACAGCGCGAACCCCAGGATCGTGGTCGGTGTCGACGGTTCGCCCGCCTCGGAACGGGCGCTGCGCTGGGCGGTCGACTACGCCCGGCTGACCGGTGGCACCGTCCACGCCGTCGCCGCCTGGGAGTACCCGGCGTTCTACGGATGGGCCGGGGCGAGCGTGCCCGCCCCCGAGTTCAACCCCGAGGAACTCGCCGGCAAGACCCTCTCCGACACCGTCGCCAAGACCGTCGGCGCCGAGCCCGACGTACGGATCACCGAGTCGGTGGTCCCCGGCAACGCCGCCCAGGCGCTGCTGGACGCGGCCCGCGGCGCCGCGCTGGTCGTGGTCGGCAGCCGCGGCCTCGGCGGATTCACCGGCGCCCTGCTCGGCTCGGTCAGCCGCCACCTCACCGAGCACGCCCCCTGCCCGGTGGTCGTGATCCGCCACGGCCTGGCCGGCGACGAGGCCGCCGGCGCCGCGAGCGGCGGCGACGTGGAGTAACCGGCCGACCGGCTGCGGCGGGCCGCCGCGCGGAGGCAGGATGGAGGCATGCCAGAAGGTGACTCCGTCTTCCGCGCGGCGGCCCGCCTGCACGCCGCCCTCGCCGGGCAGGTGCTGACCACCGGCGAGCTGCGGGTGCCCGCCCACGCCACCGCCGACCTCGCCGGCCGCCGGGTGCTGGAGGTGGTCCCGCGCGGCAAGCACCTGCTCACCCGCCTCGAAGGCGGCCTCACCCTGCACACCCATCTGCGGATGGACGGCCGCTGGGTGCTCTTCCGCCCCGGCGAGCGCTGGACCGGCGCGCCGCTGCACCAGATCCGCGCCGTCCTCGGCACCGAGCAGGGCACCGCCGTCGGCTACCGGCTGCCGGTCGTCGAACTGCTGCGCACCGGCGACGAGCAGCGCGCCGTCGGCCACCTCGGACCGGACCTGCTCGGGCCCGACTGGGACCAGGCCGAGGCCGTCCGCCGGCTGCTCGCCCACCCCGGCCGGCCGGTCGCCGAAGCCCTCCTCGACCAGCGCAACCTGGCCGGCATCGGCAACGTGTACGCCAACGAGCTCTGCTACCTGGCCGGCGTCACCCCGTGGACGCCGGTCGGCGAACTCCCGAGCGCCGACCGCCTGGTGGCCCGCGCGCACCAGCTCCTCGACGCCAACCGGCTGCGCTCCGGCCACATCACCACCGGCGACACCCGGCGCGGCCACCAGCACTGGGTCTACGACCGGGTCGGACGGCCCTGCGCGCGCTGCGGCACCACGGTGCTGACGGCCGAGCACGGCACGCCCCCGCAGCAGCGGCCCGCCTACTGGTGCCCGTCCTGCCAGCGCGGACCGGCCCCCGCGGTCCGCTCCGGGCGCTCGGGGCCGCCCGGACGGCGTCGGCGCTGAGGACCGTTCGGGCAGCCGGGGCCGCGGGGCGCTCCTGGGGAGGTCAGCCGGGTTCGACCAGGGCCGGGTGGCGCGGGTCGTCGAAGCGGACGGTGAGGTCGGCCGCCTCGGCGGGGACGGTCTCGGCCTCGTAGCGGGCGAACGCGGGCAGCGTCCACCGCTCCTCCGGCGGCGTCCGCCGGGCCAGCGCCGCGGGGGAGAGCGCCAGGTGCACCGTCAGCTCCAGCGGCAGCCACCGGCCCAGCAGCAGCGCGCCGTCCAGCAGCAGCACCCCGCCGGGCGCCAGCGCGGTGTAGGGCGCGCGGGTGGCGCGGTCCGTCACCGGATCCCGCAGCGAGGGCAGCACCCGGCCGGTGCCGCCCGGCTCCAGCGGGTCCAGCACCTCGCGCGCCAGCGCGCCGTCGTCGAGCCAGAGGTCGTGGAAGGCGTCCGGGTCGTGCCGGCCGTACTCCATCCGGATCGAGGCCGGGCGCAGGAACCCGGCCGCCGGGACCCGCAGCGTCGGCAGGCCGCGCAGCCGCAGCGGTTCGACCAGGGCGTCCGCGAGCGCCCCCGGGGCGGCGGCCGCGGCACCGTCCACGGCCACCCGCAGCCGGCGCTCGCCGGCTCCGGGCAGCGCGGCGATCCGGTCGGTGAGCAGCTCGACCAGCCGGTCGGGCGAGATCGGGCGAATCGGCACGGCATCATCCTGCGTCGGAGGAACGGGTGGGGCGTCGCTCGTCGTCGAACGCCGCGGACGTTCAGGGCACGGGCAGGGCGCCCAGGCAGTAGAGCGTGCTGTCGTGGCCCGCGAACAGCCGGCTGCCGTCGCTGGACACCGACCAGACGTCGATCCCGGGACCGGAGTCCGCGAAGGTGGTGAACACCCGGCCGGAGTCCGTCGCGACGAACTGGACGCCCCCGTCGGCCGGGCCCGGGACCGCCAGGGTCGTGCTGGTCAGCAGCGGGCGGCAGCGCCGGTCGAGCCGGAACGGCAGCTGGAGCCGCCAGAGCTGCTCGCCGCCGTCCGCCGCGTGCGCGGTGACCAGCCCGTCGTCACGCAGCACGTAGACCTGGAAGTCGTCGCTCACCGGCGGCAGGGCGCGCCACTCCTCGCCGGGCAGGGGGAGTACCGACCAGCGGGGCGTGCCGTCGTCCAGCCGCAGCGCCCGGACGCCGCCCGAACCGGCCGGGAGGTAGACGTGCCGGGTGTCGGCGGTGGCCCAGGAGGTACCGGTGTTCGCCGTGGACCAGAGCCGGCGGCCGGTGGCGCCGTCCAGCAGCGCGAGGCCGGCGGTCGGGTCGGAGTCCCAGGTGAGCAGCCGGCCGATGCCGGTGTCGAGCACGGCGATCGAGCCCTCGCCGCGCTCGGCCGGCGGGCGCGCCCAGGTCGGGTCCTTGCCGATGACGTCCATCGCGAACAGGCTGCCGCGCGGGTCGGACCGGTGTCCGACGCGGCCGTACACCTGGTTTCCGTCGCAGCCGAGCAGGGTGATCCAGTCGCCCAGCTCCGAGGGCAGCGGCACGCTCCAGCTCGCGGCCGGGCCCACCAGCGTCTTGGCGTCGACGTGGCCGGTCGAGGCGGTGAACAGCCGGCCCGCCCCGACGATCAGCGGGGTGTCGTCCGGAAAGCCCTTCGGTGTGGCGGCCTCGACGGTGCCGGTCACGGCGCCGTTCTCCGGGTCGAGCAGGCGGATGCTGCCGCGGGTGACGTAGGAGGGCGCGAACAGCCGGCCGTTCAGCCGGCCCGGCGTCATCGGCTCGGTGCCCCGGTGGACCCAGGTCGGCTCCGGGCCGGACACCCGGGTGGGCACCGGCCGCGGCTTCGGCGGCGCGGGCTCCGACCCGTCCACCGCCCGGGACACCCCCCAGAGGGCGGCGCCCGCGGCGAGCACCCCCGCTCCGGTCAGCAGCCGGCGCCGGCTCAGCCGGGGCCCGTCACCGTCCGAGCCCCCGCTCACCACGTCGCCGGGCGCACCGGCGGCGCGGCCCTCGTCCTCCCCGTCCCACTGCCAGGACGCCTCGTCCGCCGAACGATCGGACGGTGTGGACCCCATACGTCGGTACTCGTCTCCCCCGGGGCAGCCGTTTCGTGCTGCGCTGTCCAGGGAGAATACCCACACCGCCCCCACCGCCGACCCCTCCGGACGGCCCCGCCCGCCCGCACGGCCGTCCGCCGGTCCGGGGCGCGGGTCAGGAGGGGAGGCCGTGGTCGGCGAGGTCCGCGAGGACGTCGGCGTGGCAGGGCAGGGGCGCGCACCAGCAGCCGAGGCGGCGGCCGCGCAGGTCCGGGACGAGGGAGAGGAGCCCGGGGCGGGCGAGCAGGTGGGCGCGGTACCTGACCAGCATCTCCTCGCGGGAGAGGTCCGGGCCGGGGCGGTAGGGGCAGTGCAGCGGGGACTCGGCGAGGTGCCAGCCGCCCCGGTGCATCGCCCGGCCGACGTAGACCACGTCGGCGAACGCGGGGTCGTCGCGGTGGCCCTTGAGGTTGACCACGGTGGTCGGACCGGGGCCGGGGGTGCGGGGCGTCATGGGGTCGATGGTGGCGCAGCCGGGGCGGCCGGGCACCCCGGGACGGGTGGGGCCCGCCTTGACAGCCCCCGGGGCCCGGCGTAGCAAGAGAGGATGCGCGAGGGTGTGCCGGCGGACCCGCCCGGTCCGCGACCGAGCGGCGGCGGTGCCCGGGCGGTGCGACCCGAACCGCACCGCCTCCGCGTCGCGCTGCCCCCGGAGGAGCAGGCGGCCCGCGACCGGGACGCCCTGCTGACCTCGGCCGTGCGCACGGTGCTGGGCGGGACGGACGCGCACGGCGCGACCCTCCACCTGCGCTCCCGGGACCGCCGCTCGCTGGTGCTGTGCGCCGTCGCCGGTGTGCCGCTGTCCGTCCTCGGCCCGTTCCGGCGGATCGCCGCCGCCGGGCCGCTGCCGGTCGCGGTCGGCTACCGCACCGGCCGCACGGTGCTGCTCGCCGACACCGAGGACACCATGCGCCGCTTCCCCCAGCTGGCCCTCGGCCTGCCGTACGACTTCGCCTCCGCCTGGGTCCCGGTCCGGGCGGGCGCGGAGACCTACGGGGTGCTGGGCGTGCTGTGGCCGGCCACCGGCGACGGCGTGCCCGAGGGAGCGCGCCGCCACCTGCGCGCGGTCGCCGACCGGCTGGCCGCCGGCCTCGCCGGACTGGAGGCGGACGGCCACCCGGTGGAGCCGAACGGCGAGACCACGGTCGTGGAACTCACCCCGCCGTCCGCGCCCACCACCCGGGTGGGCCTGTTCGACTGGGACGTGCTGGCCGGCTCGGTCGCCGCCGACGACCAGTTCTGCGAGATCTTCGGCCTCGCCCCCGGCGACTTCGACGGCCGCGCCGACACCCTGTCCGCCCGGATCGCCCCCGGCGACCTGCCCGAGTTCCGGGCCGCCGTGCGCGGCGCCCTCGACGGGGACCGGGTGCTCGCCGCCCGGCTGCGGGTGCTGGACCGCGACGGCCACCCCTATCCCGTCGAACTCTGGGCCCGGGTGCCGCACGACGGCCAGGAGCAGTGGGGCCGGCTGGTCGGCGCCGTGCTCGACACCCGGACCGGCACCGCCGCGGCGGCCGCCGTGGAGCGCCTGCGCGACGGCGTCTTCTCGCTGGACCCGGACGGCCGGATCACCTACGCCAACCACAGCGTCGAGCTGCTGCTCCAGGCCCGCCGCGAGGACCTGGTCGGCCACCACCCCTGGCAGGTGCTGTCCTGGCTCTCCGACCCGGTGTACGAGAACCGCTACCGGGCCGCGCTGCTCTCCCAGCAGCCGACCGCGTTCCTCGCCCTGCGCCCGCCGGACAGCTGGCTGGCCTTCTCGCTCTACCCCGACGCGCACGGCGTCACCGGCCGCGTGGTCGCCGCCGAACCGCCGCCGGACGCCGCCGCGCCGCCCGCCGAACCCGCCCCGCCCGGCGCCTGGGCCGGCCTCGGCGCCATGTACCACCTGCTCCAGCTGGCCAGCGCGCTGAGCGAGGCGGTCACCGCCCGCGAGGTGTGCCGGGCGGTGGCCGACGAGATCCTCCCGGCGCTCGGCGGACAGGAACTCGCCATCTACGCCGTCCGGGACAAGCGGCTGCACCTGGTCGCGCAGAGCGGCTACCCCGACGGCTTCCTCGACCGCTTCGAGGGCATCCCGGTCGACACCCGGGTCCCCGGCGCGGAGACGCTCAGCAGCGGCACCCCGATCTTCTTCGAGTCGGTCGACGAGCTGGCCGCCGCCTACCCCGACCTCACCCTGGACGACATGGGGGCGTGGGCGTTCCTGCCGCTGATCGCCTCCGGCCACCCGGTCGGCAGCTGCATCCTCGGCTTCGACCGGCCCCGCGTCTTCACCCTGGAGGAGCGCGGCCTGCTCACCGCGCTGGCCGGCTTCATCGCCCAGGCGCTGGAGCGCGCCCGGCTGTACGACGCCGAGTTCACCCTGGCCAGGGGCCTGCAGCAGGCCCTGCTGCCGCACCGGCTGCCGCACCTGGAGGAGGTCCGGATCGCGGCCCGCTACCTGCCCGGCACCCAGGGCATGGAGATCGGCGGCGACTGGTACGACGCCGTCGTCACCGGCCGGGACCTCTGCCTGGTCATCGGCGACGTCGAGGGCCACAGCGTGGGCGCGGCCGCCACCATGGGCCAGCTGCGCAGCGCGGTGCGCGCCTTCGCCACCGGCGGCCACTCGCCGGACGAGGTGCTGGCCCGCACCAACCAGCTGCTGCTCGACCTCGATCCGGGGCTGCTCGCCAGCTGCTGCCTGGTGCGGCTCACCCCCGGGGAGGGCACCGCGCTGGTCGCCAGGGCGGGCCACGTGCCGCCGGTGCTGCGGTACCCGGACGGGCGGGCGGAGGCGCTGGAGGTGCCGGGCGGCCCGCTGCTCGGCGTGGACCGGGCGGCCGCCTACCCCGTCAGCCCGCTGGTGCTGGAGCCCGGCTCGGTGCTGGCGCTGTACACCGACGGCCTGGTCGAGGACCCGGCGGCGGCGATCGACGAGGGCGTGGAGCGGCTCTGCGCCGCCCTGACGGGCCCGGACGCCGGGTGGACGGCGACGGAGGGGCCGGAGGGGCTGGCCGATCGGGTGCTGGACGAGCTCGGCTCCACCCACCGGGTGGACGACATCGCGTTGATGCTGACCGCGTACCGCTGAGGCCGGCGGCGTACCGCTGAGGCGGCGCGCCGCCGCGGTACGGCCCCGGTCGCCGTGCGGAGCGACTTTCGTCGGCCCGCGCAGCGACGAACGGTGGCCGCGGTCGGCGCGGCCGCCTGGTTAGCCTCGACGGGTGGACGCGATAGCGAGGGCCTGGTCGAAGGCGGTACGGACGGCACTGCCCGGGCCCTGGGGGTTCGGGACCGTGGCGCGGGAGGTGGTGGGCGCGCTGCTGCTCGGCGGGCTCGCCGTGCTGATCGAGGTGGCCAGCCGCTCCGGGCTGGCGCTGCTGATGGGGCCGGCGGTCGCCGTCCTCTTCCTCCTGCGCCGCGGCCTGCCCGCGACCGTGCTGGTGCTCACCGCGGCGGCCAGCGGGCTCGGCGGCGGACCGCTGCTGCTGATGGTCTGCGCCGGCTGGTCGGCCGGTGCCCGGGTGCGCCGGGTCGCCGTACTGGTCGGGTCCTTCGCCGTCGGCTGGGTGCTGACGACGGTCCTGGGTGTGGCCAAGGACGCGGGGGAGCTGCCGGTCAAGCTCATCGTCGGGTTCTCGCTGGGCGGCTACCTGCTGTTCGCGGTGCTGCCCGCGCTCTGGGGCCGCTACCGGGCGCAGCGCCGGGAGCTGATGGACGCGCTGCACGAGCGCAACGAGCAGCTGCTGCGCGAGCGCGCGATGGTGGCGCACCAGGCGCGGCTGCGCGAGCGGCACCGGATCGCCCAGGACATGCACGACAGCCTGGGTCACCAGCTGGCCCTGATCTCGGTGCACACCGGGGCGCTGGAGGTCGACCGCACCCTCACCGACCGGCAGCGGGAGGCGGTCGGGGTGCTGCGGCTGGCGGCGGTCACGGCGATGCGCGAGCTGCGCGAGGTGGTCGGGGTGCTGCACGACGAGTCGACGGCGGTGCCGTCCGCGCCGGGTGCCGCGGCGGCGGTCGTCGAGTCCCCGGCCGCCGGGGCCGGGGCCGGGGGCGCCGGGACGGGCGGGGTGGACGGGATCGACGGGCTGGTCGCCTCCTCCCGGGCGGCGGGCACCGAGGTCGCCCTGGTCCGGGACGGCGAGCGCCGTGCGCTGACCGCGTCCGCCGGTCACGCGGCGTACCGGGTCGTGCAGGAGGCGCTCACCAATGCGCACAAGCACGCCCCGGGCGCACCGATCACGGTCGCACTCCGGTACGAGCCGGACGCGCTGGTGGTGGAGGTGGTGAATCCGGCGGCGCCCGAGCCGGTGGGGGTGCGCTCCGACGGCGCTCCGGCGGTCAGCGGCGGCCAGGGGCTCACCGGTCTGCGCGAGCGGGCGCGACTGGTCGGCGGGATGGTGCACGCCGGGCCGACGGTCGAGGCGGGGTTCCGCCTGGCGGCCGTGCTGCCCTACGCGGGCGCGGAGCCGAACGCCGGCGCCGGGAGCGCGGCTGCCGGCGCCGGCGCGGACGGCGCGCCGGGGGCGCGGGCTGTGCCAGGTGGGCCGGGTGCGCTCGGCGCGTCGGGCGCGGAGGCAGTGCCGGCCTGGGCGCTCGAAGGCCTGCCGCCGGTCGCGGCCGCGCCGGCGAAGCGGCGGAGCCCGGCGCTCGGCTGCGCGGTCGGGGGCGCGGTGGTGGCGCTGACGGTCCTCGGGCTGCTGGTCTGGGGCCTGGTCGGGTTCATCCGGTCCGCCGAGAACTCCACGGTCGGGCGGCCGGTGTTCGAGGCGGTGCGGGTCGGCGACCCGGAGGAGGAGGTGAAGCGGAGGCTGCCGTCCGGCAGCGACTTCTTCACCCAGAACCTGCGGGGCACCGGGCCCACGCCGCCGGTCGGGTCGGTCTGCCGCTACTTCCTGTCCGACGACTCCTCGGGCGGTTGGGACGACCAGAACGCCGTCCGGTTCTGCTTCAAGGACGGCGTGCTGGTCGACAAGCAGCGCTACCGGGTCAATCAGTGACCGGGAGGGGTGTGAGGATGGTCCCCGGCGCCGCCGTCCGCTCCGGCGGCGCGCCGCCAGGACCAGGACAAGGGGATGACCGCCAGTGATACGAGTCCTCGTCGCCGACGACGAGCCGCTCATCCGGGCCGGGATCAGGATGATCCTGTCCTCCGCCGAGGACATCGACGTGGTGGCGGAGGCCGGCGACGGCCGGCAGGCGCTGGAACTGGCCCGCGCGCACCGGGCGGACGTCGTCCTGCTGGACATCCAGATGCCGGTGATGGACGGCCTGACGGCGCTCGCCGAGCTGCCGAAGGCCGCCCCCGGCGCGCGGGCGCTGATCCTCACCACCTTCGGTGAGCGCGAGAACGTGTTGCGCGCCGTGAGCGACGGCGGTGCGGGGTTCCTGCTGAAGGACACCGCGCCGGGCGAGCTGATCCAGGCCGTCCGGGCGGCCGCCACCGGGCAGGCCTTCCTGTCGCCCGCGGCGACCCGGCACATCGTCGACTCGATGGCGGGCGGGCAGGCCGGGCCGGCTGCGGCGCGCGGGGCGCAGGCCCGGCGGCGGTTGGAGGTGCTCACCGGGCGGGAGCTGGAGGTGCTGGCGCTGCTCGGCGAGGGCCTGTCCAACGCGGACGCCGGGGCCCGGATCCACATGAGCGAGGCGACCGTGAAGACGTACGTCAGCCGGATCCTGGCCAAGCTGGGCTGCGACAACCGGGTGCAGGCGGCGCTGCTGGCCCGGGACGCGGGGCTGGACGGCGTCGGCTGAGGGGCGGGACCGGGGGACCGCCGACGGTCTGCCGGAGGCCCGTCGGCGGTCCGTGGAGGGCCCGCTGACGGCCCGTTCACTCCGTACGCGGACGGGTCGTGTGCCATGCGCTGGGCGATTTCGCGGTCACGCTCGGTAGCGGGAGTGGCGAAGGCCACATCGGCGGCGGAGGGAATCGGGAACTCCGGTTCACTCGGTGACGGGGTGTCAGGTGAACGTAGCGATTTGTCGATGAAACGAGTGGCATAACGGCCGGTCGAGTGTGAGTGACGGCACGGCAAACGACCGTTTGGGCCGGGAAATGCGGTCAAAGCCGGTCGTTTCCCGGTCGACTACATGATCAATACCGCCGGTAACGGTCAACTGACCTGCGGCGTCCAAGAATTGCTTGATGCGGCAGCCCGGCCGCCCGTAGCTTCTTTGGCGGTGCAGCGAGCACCACCCGGGTTCACCCCCGATGCACGGCCCGCCGACTGACCACCGGCGCGAGGGCCGTGCCCGTCGACGCGACCGGCTCGGACAGGCCGTCGGCGAGCGGAGGGTGGCTGGGGCGGTACGGCACGTCGGACACGTGCCCGGCCGCCCGTCGAGTGAGGGAGCGACAGCCGGCCCCGGCAGGGGCCTGGTTCCGCACGCCTGCCCGGGGCTTGTCGAGAGGAATTCCATGGATCCCCGTCACGAGACCGCCGCTTCCACCACCGTCGACAGCTCCACCGGCACCAACAGCACCGCCAGGCGCAACCGGGTCCGGATGGCTGTCGTGGCGGGCGCCGCCGTGGCGGCGCTTCCGGTGGCCGGCCTCGTCACGGCCACCTCGGCCGCCGCCGCCCCCGCCTCGTCCTGGGACGCCGTCGCCAAGTGCGAGAGCGGCGGCAACTGGGGCATCAGCACCGGCAACGGCTTCTACGGCGGACTCCAGTTCACCCCCTCCACCTGGCGGTCGTACGGCGGCACCGCGTACGCTCCCCAGGCCCACCAGGCGAGCCGGGAGCAGCAGATCTCGGTCGCCGAGAAGGTCCTCGCGAAGCAGGGCCCCGGCGCCTGGCCGGTCTGCTCCGCGAAGGCGGGCCTCCGCAAGGGCGCCGCGCCGGCCGACACCGGCGACGCGCCCGCTCCGGCGCCCAAGGCGCAGCCGCCGGCCAAGCAGGCTCCGGCGAAGCAGGCCCCGGCCCAGGGTCAGAAGTCGACCCCCCGCAAGGCCCCGGCGGCCCCGTCCCAGGCCCCGTCGCAGGGTGCGGCGAAGCCTGCCGCCCCCGCTCCGAAGGCGGCCGCGCCCGCCGGGAGGCCCGCCGCGCCCGCCGCTCCCGACCGGAACGCCGCGGGCGGCAGCTACACCGTCAAGAGCGGTGACACGCTGAGCGGCATCGCGGCCAAGTTCGGCCTCGACACGGCCGGACTGCACGCCAGGAACCTCAAGGCGATCGGCACCAACCCCAACCTGATCTTCCCGGGCCAGACCCTGTCGGTCTGACACCGCCCGGTGACCCCGTCCCCCTGACGCACCACCGCCCCGGCACCCCCTGCCCGGGGCCCGTACGGCCACCCCCTTCCCCGGGGGTGGCCGTACGGCGTGCCGCGGGCGCTGCGAGGTGCTTCCACCGGCGGTAGTTGAACGTTGAACGCGACGTCCGAATACCGCCGGACCCCCGGGTCGCGCGGGCCGAGGATCGAGTCATGTCCGCGAACGACCTGAGGAGTTCTGACGATATGACGACGACCACCACGCTCGCGAAGCTCGACGGCAAGGCGGCCCTGGTGACCGGCGGCAGCCGGGGCATCGGGGAGGCCGTGGCACTGCGGCTCGCCGAGGAGGGCGCCGATGTGGCGGTGACCTACCTGGGCAGCGCCGAACGGGCCGAGGCGGTCGCGGCCAAGATCACCGCGATGGGCCGGCGCGGCTGGGCGATCCGGGCCGACAGCGCGGACCCGGAGGAGGTGCGCGCCGCCGTCGCGGCGGTCGCCGAGCGGTTCGGGCGGCTCGACATCCTGGTCAACAACGCCGGGGCGGGCTTCGTGGCCCCGATCGAGGAGACCGGCCTGGCCGATGTCGACCGGGTGCTGGAGGTCAACGTCCGGGCGCCGTACCTGTACGCCCAGGCCGCCGTCGCCCACCTGGCCGAGGGCGGCCGGATCGTGACCATCGGCAGCTGCATGGCCAAGCGGGCCGCCTTCCCCGGTGGCAGCCTCTACGCCACCAGCAAGGCCGCCGTGATCGGGCTCACCAAGGCGCTGGCCCGCGAGTTGGGTCCGCGCGGGATCACCGTCAACCTGGTCCACCCCGGCCCGATCGACACCGACATGAACCCGGCGGACGGCCCGTCGGCCGGGTTCCAGTCCGGCTTCACCGCGCTCGGCGGCTTCGGCCGGCCGGCCGACGTCGCCGCGACCGTCGCGCACCTCGCGGGCGCCGAGGGCCGCTACATCACCGGCGCCGAGATCGCCGTGGACGGCGGCTTCGCCGTCTGACCCGCGCTGCGCCGGCGGCCGGCCCGGGGTGTTGCTCCGGGCCGGCTGTCAGTGCCCCCGTTTACGATCGGCCGGTCCGACCACGTGCACCGGCGCGCGTCCGCGGCGCGCGCCGGTGCACGTGGTCCCGAGTGAGGGGCCGGTGCGGCCCCGACGACGGAGAGGTGCGTCATGCCCGGAGTGGAAGACAGCGGAGTGGACGTCGGCGGAGCGGAGGACCCGATCGAGCTGCTCGCCCGCGCCCTCGCGCAGACCGCCGGTCTGGTCGACGGCGTCGGTGCCGAGCAGTCCGGCCACCCGACCGCCTGCCGCTCCTGGGACGTCGGACAGCTGATCAGCCATCTGCTGCACGACCTGCGGCAGTTCACCATCCGGGCGGAGGGCGGTACGCCCGACTGGTCGGAGCCCTTCGAGTCGGTCGAGGACGACTGGCTGCACCGCTTCGAGGCCGGGGCCGAACGGCTGGTGGCCGCCTGGCGGAAGGCCGGGGACCTCGACGGCGTCATCGAGATCCCCGGCGCGGGCGCGCTGCCCGCCCGCTTCCCGGTGGACCAGCAGACCGCCGAGTTCGCCGTGCACGCCTGGGACCTCGCCCGCGCCACCGGTCAGTCCACCGCCGGGCTGGACCACGAGGTGGCCGAGGCCTCGCTCGCCTGGGGGCGCGGCGCGCTGCGGCCGGAGTACCGGGGGAGCGAGGAGGAGCAGCACGCCTTCGGCCCGGAGGTCGCGATCGCCGGGGACGCGCCGGTGTACGACCGGCTCGCCGCCTTCTTCGGCCGCGACCCCGGAGCCGTCGAGTAGCACCGGGCCGTGCCGGGCGCCCGGCTCAGCCGCGGCTCCAGACGAAGGAGATCTCCGGGTAGCGCGGCGCCGGCGCGTCCAGCAGCGGCGAGGGGCGGCCGCGCAGAAAGCGGTCGAAGTACGCGCGGGCGTAGGCGCGGGTCAGCTCGGCGGCCCGCGCCGGGGCGATGGTGCCGAGCAGCCGGGCGGCGGTGTCCGGGGAGGTGTTCTCGGCGAGGCGGCCGGGGCCGGCGACGAACGGCAGGTCGGTGGGGCTCAGGTGGCCGGAGTCGTGCTGCAGCAACTGGCGCCCCCAGCCGCGCTGGTGCTCGCGCCAGCGCTGCCAGGTCTCGTGGTCCTCCATCGTGGTGAGCAGCAGGAACGGCCGGTCCAGCCCCTCGTCCGGCACCGGCGAGCCGAAGAAGCCGCCGTCCAGGTTGAGCCCCGCCGCGAACCGCCGGTCCTGCCGGACCGCCTCGGCGGCGGCCGAGCCGCCCATCGAATGGCCGAGCACGCCGATCCGCTCCGGGTCGGCGCAGGGCAGTCCGGCGTGCCGGCGGGGCGTCCGGCCGGTGGTCAACTCGGTGGCGACGAAGCGCAGATCGGCCGCCCGGGTGCTGATCTCCTTGCGCTCGGTGGCCGGCCAGTCGGCCGGATCGTCCTCCAGGACGCTGCGCACCAGCCGGCCGTCCGGAAACTCCACGGCGGCGGCGTCGTAGGGGTGGTCGAGCGCCGCGACGAGGTAGCCGTGCGCCGCCAACTCCTCGGCCAGCGCGGTGCAGTTGCTGCGCCCGCCCTTGCGGCCGTGGCCGAGCAGCAGCAGCGGCAGCGCCCCGGGGGCGGCCGGCGCGCCGAGCCGCGCCGTCGGGCGCAGCCGGGCGAAGGTGCCCGGGTCCAGGAAGGCGCTGCGGTCCAGCTCGGCCGCCACGCGCGCCGTGGTGTACGGGGCGCGCGGGCGCCCGGCGGCGCCGAGGGCCGGGTACCAGAGCTGCACCATCAGCTCGCGGGGCGCGGGCACGGGGGCGAACGGGTCCGGCCGGTCCTCGTCGACGAGGTGCAGCGACACCGTGCCGACGGTCCGCCGCGCGGTCGGCGCCGGGAGGTCGATCGGCGCGGCGGGTCGTGCGGCGGCGGGCTGCGCGGGAGCGGGTCGTACGGGGGCGGACGGCGCCGGGGCGGGCGCGGCGTGCGCCGTCGCGCCCGGCAGGGTGAGCGCCGCGCCGCCCAATCCCGCGAACGTCAGCAGTGAACGGCGCCCGATCATGGTCATCCACCCTCCGGACCAACAGCCTTGACGCCTCCTCACCCTAGGCGGCGGAGGCGCGCGGGCGATAGGGGGGTGGCGGTTCGGGTCGCGCGGGGCGCTGAGCGGGGCGCGGGGCCGGGCGGGGGCGCGGGGTCGGGCGGCCGGGTCAGCCGGCGGTGAGGGCGAGGCGGATCCAGCGCTGGGCCTCGGCGGTGGCGCGGTCGAGGGCGAGCGCTCCGGGCGCGGTGGCGGCCTGGACGATCAGGCCCTTGAGCAGGGCGACCACCGCCGTCGCGGCCGCCTCCGGGTCGACCTCCGGGCGCACCTCGCCGTCGGCCGCGCCCTGGCGGATCACGTCGGCCACCCAGTCGCGCATCCGGGCGTCCAGGCGGGCGACGGCGTCGGTGAGCTCGGAGGAGCCGGCGAGCGCCTCGGCGCCCAGCACGACGAAGGCCCGGCCGAGGTCGGTCGGGTGCCGCACCCCGTCGAGGCAGGCGGCCCGGGCGAAGGCGCACAGTTCCTCGACGGCGCGCGCGCCGCTGCGCTCCGGCGCGGCGGCGGCCATCGCCTCGGCCAGCGCCTCCTCCTGGAGCCGGGCCAGCAGGGCGCCCTTGGAGCCGAAGTAGTGCGAGGCCAGGCCGCGGCTGAAACCGGCCTCCTCGCCGACCCGGGCGAGGGTCACGCCGGCGCTGCCGTGCTCGGCGACCAGGCGCGCGGCGGCGGCGAGCAGCGCGTGCTCGGCCCGCGCGCGCCGTTCGGCCTGGGTGCGGCGCGCCGGCTCGGGCTGGTCGGCCGGTGCGGGGGAGGGGTCCGTCGGGGACGCGTGCGTGGGCATACCACCATGCTAGGGTGGAACTTGCTTGTTGAACAACAAGTAAGTTCGGATGGGGCGGCCGCCGCCGACCGCGCCACCGCTGTGGAAGGGAACCCGGATGACCGCCACGATGCTCGCCGGCCGGCTCGACGTCGCGAAGGGCGCCTTCGCCGTCGAGGAGGTGCCCGTGCCCACGCCGGGGCCGGGACAGGTCCTCATCGAGGTCGGCGCCGCCGGCGTCTGCCTCTCGGACGTCCACCTGATCGAGGGCATGCTCAAGCCGCTGCACCTGAAGGGCGACAAGGTCACCCTCGGCCACGAGGTCGCGGGCACCGTGCACACCCTGGGCGAGGGCGTCACCACCGCCGCGGTCGGCGACCGCGTGCTGCTCCAGGCCGGCGAGAGCCGCGACGGCGTCGTCCTCACCCGGGGCGTCGACTACGACGGCGGCTGGGCCGAGTACGCGCTGGCCACCGTGGAGACCCTGGTGCCGCTCCCCGACGAGCTGCCCTTCGAGCAGGCCTGCTTCATCCCCGACGCGGTCTCCACACCGTGGGCCGCGATCACCGGCACCGGCGCCGTCCGCCCGGCCGAGGCCGTCGGCGTCTGGGGCGTGGGAGGCCTCGGCGCCCACGGCGTCCAGCTGCTGCGCGCCGTCGGCGCCCACCCGATCGTGGCGGTCGATCCGCTGCCCGCCGCTCGCGAGCGGGCACTGGCCTTCGGCGCCGACGCGGCGCTGGACCCGGGCGACCCGGAGTTCGCCGACCGGCTGCGCGCCGCCACCCGGGGCCGTCCGCTGGCCGCCGCGTTCGACTTCGCCGGGGTGGCCCCGGTCCGCGAGCAGGCGATGGCCACCCTCGGCGAGCACGGCCGCCTGGTGCTGGTCGGCCTCACCAACCAGCCGCTGACCATCACCAACGGCACCCTGGTCAGCTACCTGCGCCAGCAGATCCGCGGCCACTACGGCTCGGAGGGCAAGGACGTCGTCGACCTGGTCGACCTGGTGCGCGGCGGCCGGCTGGACTTCTCCCGCTCGGTGAGCGGCACCTTCCCGCTGGCCCGGGCCGCCGAGGCGGTCGAGGCTCTGGAGCAGAAGAAGGGCAACCCGATCCGGCTGGTGCTCACCCCCTGAGCGGCCGGGTGCCGTAGCCTCGCGGTGCAGTGCCGCGTACGGGACGGGGAGGGCGTCGCATGCTCGGATGGTGGTTCGTGGTCACGGCTCCGGCCGAGGGGGACGGCGAGGGCGAGGTCCTCGCCAAGTGGGAGACGGGTCTCGGCGGTCTCGACTGGATCGCCGCCCTGGCCGCGGCCGGCCGGGCCGAACAGCTGCGGTTCGACGGCTACCCGCTGCGGTACACCGTCCGGGCGGCGGAGGTGCTGCCGCTGCTGGCCGACGGCTCGGTGTTCGGCGCCGGCCACCAGCCGCACGAGGTGCACTTCGAGCGGGTGGCCGGGTGTCCGCCGGAGGCGGTGCTGACCGTCGACGCCTGGGACCAGTCCTGACCGGCCCGTCTCGGCCGTCCGCTCAGGCGTCCGCCCGCCCGTCCGCTCAGGCGCCCGTCCGTCTGCCCGCTCAGCCGCCCGCGGCGGCCGAGCGGGCGGCGGCGCGCTTGATCGCCTCGCGGATCCGGGGGTAGCTGCCGCAGCGGCAGACGTTCTGGATCCGGTCGATGTCGGCGTCGGTGGGCGCTGGGGTGCGGCGCAGCAGGGCGACCGCCGTCATGATCTGGCCGGGCTGGCAGAAGCCGCACTGGGCGACGTCGCACTCCAGCCAGGCCTCCTGGACCGGGTGCAGGGTGTCGCCGTCGGCGAGGCCCTCGATCGTGGTGACCCGGCGGTCCGCGCAGTCCTTGACCGGGACGATGCAGGGCTGCATCTCCTCGCCGTCCAGGTGGCTGGTGCAGGCGCGGCAGACGCCGACCCCGCAGCCGTACTTGGGGCCGGTGACGCCGAGCTTGTCGCGCAGCACCCAGAGCAGCGGCATGTCGTCCGGTGCCTCGACGGTGACCGGCCGGCCGTTGAGGACGAAGGTGTGGCTGGGCATGGGGAGGCACGTTTCCTCGGGGTCGACGGGCGGGGTGTGGTGCGGGATCAGAAGTTGATCGGGAAGGAGCGCGGGCCGGTGCCGGTCGCCCGGGCGTAGGCGTTGGCCACCGCGGCGGAGGCCGCCGGGACGCCCAGTTCGCCCGCGCCGCCCGGTGGTCCGCTCGGCGGCAGCAGGTGGATCTCGACCTCCGGCGGGCTGTGCTTCTGCCGCGCGTAGTGGAAGTCGCCGTAGCTGCCCTCACGCACCGCGCCGTGGTCGATGTGGTTGCCGGCCTGGAGGATCACCGAGATGCCGTCGATCAGCGCGCCGGTCAGCTGGGCCTCCAGACCGGTCGGGTTGATCACCGTGCCGAGGTCGGCGGCGATCACGGCCTTGGTCACCCGGGGCTGGGCGGGCTCGGAGGCGTCGAGTTCGACCAGGTAGGCGGTGCGGCCGCCGTTCTCCGCGTGGTAGCCGATGCCCTGGGCCCGGCCGGGCGGCATGGCGCGCCCCCAGCGGCCGGCCCGGGCGACGGTGTCGAGGACGGCCCGGCCGGCCGTGTCGCGCAGCCGGGCGCGGCGGAAGGCCACCGGGTCCTGGCCGAAGCGCCGGGCCAGCTCGTCCATCATGATCTCGTCGGCCACCCGGACGGTGCCGGAGTAGACGGAGCGCCAGCTGCCGGTCGGGATCCTCAGCGGCACCTCGGAGAGCACCTGGGTCGGGACGCCGACGTCGTACGGGTTGCTCTGGCTGAGCAGGAAGAACGCCTGGGCGACCGAGAGCCCGGCGGCCTGGAGCTGGAAGCCGGCGGCGGTGAGCGCCTCGCCGAGGCCGTGGCCGAAGTCGGTGGTCACGGTGGCGGCGCGGTGCTCGTAGCCGATCACCTGGCCGAGCCCGTAGGTGGCGCGGATCCGGTGGTGGGTGGCGGGGCGCATCCGGCCGTGCCGCATGTCGTCGTTGCGGGTCCACATCAGCTTGACCGGCCGGCCGGCCGCGCGGGAGATCCGGGCGGCCTCCAGCGCGGCGTCGTAGAACAGCCGCCGGCCGAACGATCCGCCGCCGCGCACCACGTGGACCGTCACCGCGTCCTGCGGCAGGCCGAGTTCGGCGGCGATGGTCTGCTGCGCGACGATCGGGGTCTGTGCGGCGAACCACAGCTCGGCGCGGTTCGGGCGGACGTCGGCGATCGCGGTCAGGACCTCCATCGGCGCGTGGTTGACGAAGGCGAAGTCGAACTCGCCGTCCACGTACTGGGTGAGCAGCGGGGGGACCAGGAACGGCGCGTGCGCGGCGCGCAGCCGCTGCCGGATGTCGCTGTCGGAGAGCGCGGCGACCGGGCCGGGGTGCCAGCTGGTGCGCAGCGCGTCGCGGGCCCTGAGTGCCTGGTCGAACGTTTCCGCGAGGACGGCGACGCCGCTCGGGATCGTCACCACGGCGAGCACGCCGGGCATCGCCCGGGCGGCGGAGGCGTCCAGGGTGGCCAGGGTGCCGTTGATGGTGGTGGGGCGGGCGACGACGGTCGGCACCGCTCCGGGCACGGCGAGGTCGCCGGCGTACTTGGCGCGGCCGGTGACGATGTCGCGGGCGTCGATCCGGCCGGTCGGGCGTCCGACCACGCGGCGCTGCTCGGCCGGCTTGGGGGTGGTGGGCACGGCGGGCACCGCGATGCCGGCGGCCGCGGCGGCGAGTTCGCCGTAGCCGACCCGGCGGCCGTCGGGGGCGAGCACGGCGGAGTCGGCGGTGCGCAGGGTGCCGGCCGGCAGCGACCAGTGCCGGGCGGCCGCGGTGACCAGCCGGGCGCGGGCGGCGGCGGCCACGGCGCGCACCGGGTCGTAGAGCGTGCGGACCGAGTTGGAGGCGCCGGTGAGCTGGTTGAACAGCAGGTCGGGGCGGCTGTCGGAGAGCGGGACGTCGACGTCGGCCAGCCGGGCGTCCAGTTCCTCGGCGACCATCATGGCGACCGTGGTGGTGAGGCCCTGCCCGACCTCCACGCGGGGCAGGTGGAGGACGGCGCGGCCGGCGGCGGTGATCTCCAGGACGAGCAGGTGCGCGGTGGGCAGGCCGGCGATCCGGAGCGCCTGGCCGAGGTCGACGATGTCGGGGATGCCGGGTAGGCCGAGCAGCGGGGTGGGGGCGGCGGCCTGACCTGCGGAGGCCGTGGTCCCGGAGGTCGCGGCCCCGGTGGCCTCGGCGGCGCGGGCGGCGGTGGGTGCGGCGGCGTCCAGGCCCGCGCGGGCGGCGACGGTGAGGGTCGGCGCGGCGATCAGGTAGGTCAGGAAGCGGCGGCGGGCCGTGGCGGCGGGCCGCTGCTCGGCGGCGGGGCCGCCGGGGCCGCCCGAGGGCATGGTGGAGGTGCTGATGGGGAGAGCCCTTCTCGCCGGGTGACGATTCCCGCCGGGCGGGAGTCGCTACGGTCCCGTCCCGGTGCCGGACGGCGCTCGCGCGGGGTGATCACGTCTTCGGCCGTGTCCACGATCGCGAACGAGAACGCGGATGAGCATAGGAGTGCCCTACTGGCCGGTCAACACGGCTTTCCGGGGCGGGATCGGACAGCTGAGCGGTTGTCGGACGGGACGGGCACGGAGAGCGCGGGAGGCGCCGGGCGCCGCGCGAGGTACCGCCGTCCGGGTGACGGGGGGCCCGGGGGCGTGCGCCCGGGACGGGGGGCGGACGGGGGCGCGGCCCGGCGGTCGCGGGGGTTCCGGGCGCCCCGAGCCGGTGAAGTGGCCCAAGATCACCGAGTGTCAATGGCCCTGTCCGCTGGTCCGCCGATGATCCACACTGGGGGTCGGTGATCACGGGGCGCGCCGGTCGCCGACTCCGCCGCCCGGCCCGCGACCGGCCCCCAGCCCGCAGCCCCCAGGGAGTCCCGTGCCGTTCCGCCCCCGTCCCGCCTCATCGGCCCGACGCACCCTTGCCGCAGCCCAGTTGGTGAGCGCGATCGGCGACGGCGCGTACTACACCAGCTCGGCGCTGTACTTCACCCGGATCGTCGGCCTCTCGCCCGCCCGGCTCGGCCTCGGCCTCGCGGTGGCCTGGGCGATCGGCTCGCTCGCCGGGGTCCCGCTCGGCCACCTCGCCGACCGGCGCGGAGCGCGCGGCACCGCGGCGGCGCTCGCCCTCGGCACGGCGGTCGTGGTGGCCTCCTTCCTGGTGGTCCGTTCCTTCCTGCCGTTCCTGGCCGCCGCCTGCCTCTACGCGACCGCCCAGTCCGGGCTGGGCGCGGCCCGGCAGGCCCTGGTCGGCGGGCTCGTCCCGGAGGGGGAGCGGACGGCGGCGCTGGCCCGGCTGCAGGCCACCCTCAACGCCGGGCTGGCGGTGGGCGCCGCGCTCGGCGGCGTCGCGCTGACGGTCGGGACGAGGACGGCCTTCCTCGCCGCGTTCGCGCTGACCGCCACCGGCTTCCTGGCGACCGGGCTGCTGCTGCTCCGGCTGCCGGCGGTGGCGCCCGCGGCGGTGGCCGCCTCCCCGCCGAGGGGCGGGTTCGAGGTGCTGACGGACCGTCGCTACGCCGTGGTGGCCCTGGTCAACACCGTCCTGCTGCTGCGGATGCCGCTGCTCAGCCTGGTGATCCCGCTCTGGACAGCCGAGCGGGCCCCGCAGCTTGGCTGGCTCGGCTCCGCGCTGTTCGTCCTCAACACCCTCGGCGTGACGCTGTTCCAGGTCCGCACCGCCCGCGCCGTCACCGGCCTGCGGTCGGCCGCCCGGACCGTCCGGCAGGCCGGGGCGGTGCTGCTCGCCTCCTGCGCGGTCTTCGCGCTCTCGGCGGCGTCCGTTCCGCTCTGGGCGACGGGCGCGCTGCTGGTCGCCGGCGCGGTGCTCCAGGTGGTCGGCGAGATGAAGCAGTCCGCCGGATCCTGGCAGATCGCCTTCGACCTCGCCCCGGCCGACCGGCTCGGCCAGTACCAGGGCTTCTTCGGCACCGGCGTGGCGGTGGCCCGCACCGCGGGGCCGCTGCTGCTGACTACCCTGCTGCTGGACGGCGGCGGGCCGGGCTGGCTGCTGCTCGGCGGGCTCTTCCTGGCCGCCGGCTGCGCGATGGGCCCGGCCGTGCGCAGGGCCGAGCGCGACCGCCCGTGGCACGCCCCGGTCACCACCGGGGCGCTCACCGAGGCCTGTCGACCACGAACCTGACGGGCCGCCCCCCGGACGCCGGCTCAGCCCGGCTCGGAGCGGCGCGGGGTCACCAGTCCGCTCTCGTAGGCCAGCACCACCGCCTGCGCCCGGCTGGACAGGTCCAACTTGCCCATCAGCCGGTTGAGATGGGTCTTCACCGTGGCCACGCTCACCACCAGCCGGTCGGCGATCTCCGCGTTGGTCAGCCCCCGGCCGACCAGCGCCAGCACGTCCCGCTCCCGCCCGGTGAGCGGTGACAGCTCCGGCAGCGGCTCGGCCGCCGTCCCGGCGCGGTGCGCGTACGCCTCGACCAGCCGGCAGGTGACGCTCGGCGCGAGCGGCATCTCGCCGTCGCCGACCGCCGTGATGGCCCGCAGCAGCCGCTCGGGCGGCGTCTCCTTCAACAGGAACCCGCTGGCCCCGGCGCGCAGCGCCCCGTAGACGTACTCGTCGAGGTCGAGCACGGTGAGCACCAGGACCCGGGGCCGGGGCTCCTCGGCGGCGGACAGGATCCGCCGGGTGGCGGCGACCCCGTCGACGCCCGGCATCCGGAGGTCCATCACCACGACGTCCGGCCGCAGGCGCGCGGCGAGCGCGACGGCCTCCTCCCCGTCGACGGCCTCGCCGACCAGGTCCAGCCCCGGCGCCGCCCGGACCAGGGCGGCCAGGCCCGCCCGGATCAACACCTGGTCGTCCACGATGAGTACGCGTGTCATCCCAACCCCCGTCGGCCCCCGTCGACCGCCGTCCCCCCCCGTGGACCCCCGTCGACCGCCGCCGAGCGGCCTGCCAGACCATACGGTGAATGATGATCTTCGGCCACCGGCCGCACTGTTTCCCGTCATTCCGGGCCCGTGAAAGGGGATTGACGCCCGTTCGGGTCACCCTCGCAAGAATCTCCTGTCGCACACATCTTCCCCTGTTGATCGAGGCCTGACAGGCTGTCCGGGTTTGCAGAACCGGAGGAGGTTTCGTGTCCCGTATCACCAGCGCGGCACTGGCGGTCACCAGTGCCCTCGCCCTCGTCGCCGGCTCGGCCGCCGCGGCCGTCGCCGCACCGGACCCCGGCCCGGCCGCCGAGGCCAAGGTGGCACCGGTCGACTGGAAGCCGTGCAACCCGGATCCGAGCCAGCCGGACCCGAAGATCTACGACTGCGCCGTCTACCAGGTGCCGCTCGACTACGACCACCCCGACGGCGAGACCGTCGGCATCGCGATGATGCGCCGTCGCGCCGCCGACCCGGCCAAGCGGATCGGCTCGCTGTTCCTCAACCCCGGCGGTCCGGGCGGCAGCGGCTACCTCTGGGCCACCACCACCCGCTTCGGCAAGGACGTCCAGGACCGCTTCGACCTGGTCGGCTTCGACCCGCGCGGCGTGGCCCGCAGCAACCCGCTCAAGTGCTTCACCACCGACGAGGAGGCCGCCGGCGTCAACGACCGGATGACCGGCGTCCCGGTGACCAAGGCCGAGATAGCCCAGACCATGGACGCCACCGAGGACTACACCGACGCCTGCTCGCGCAACGCCGGCCCGCTCATCGAGCACATGTCGACCATCAACGTGGTCCGCGACCTCGACCGCATGCGCCGCGCCGTCGGGGACGCCAAGCTGACCTTCGCCGGCTTCTCCTACGGCACCCTGATCGGCGCCACCTACGCCGGCATGTACCCGAACAAGGTCCGCGCGCTGATCGTCGACGGCAACGTCGACCCCAACCTCCGGATGCACAACGGCGTCGAGTACGACCGCCAGCGCGCCACCGGCTTCGAGGTCGCCCTCACCGAGTACCTCAAGCGCTGCCAGACCGCCGGCGCCCCGCGCTGCGCCTTCGGCGACGGCGACACCCGCGTCAAGTTCGACGCCATCCGCGACAAGCTGCGCACCGCCCCGGCCACCCTGCCGGACGGCACCCAGGTCACCCTCTCCAGCTTCACCAGCCAGGTCGCCAACGCGCTCTACGCGCAGAGCCGCCAGGCGCCGCTCGCCAAGTCCCTCCAGGCGCTGCACCAGGTGCTCCAGGCCCCGGCCGCCGGCGCCCAGGGCCTGGCCGCCGCCGCCCCGGTCGACCCGGCCGCCGTCGAGGACGCCAAGGTGCTCGCCACCGAGGTGCCGAACGCGCTGCGCGAGGCGCTGCCGGAGACCCCGTACTCGGCCGACGACTCCTACTACGGCGTCAACTGCCAGGACAAGCCGTACCCGTCCAACCCGTGGTCCTTCGTCAACCTGGCGAAGAACTGGGAGAAGGAGTCGCCGACCTTCGGCCGCTACCAGGCCTTCGACGGCCCGACCTGCTCCACCTGGCCGGCCCCGGCCCGCGACGCCGAGCGCTTCACCGGCCCGTGGAGCAAGAAGACCGCCACCCCGGTGATGGTCATCGGCAACCTCTACGACCCCGCCACCAACTACACCTTCTCGCAGCGCATGCAGCGCCAGCTGGGCAACGCGGTCCTGGTCTCGGTCGACGTGGTCGAGCACTGCGCCGTCGGCCGCAGCAAGGAACTGGGCAAGCTGGTCACCGACTACCTGGTGAACCAGAAGGCCCCGGCCCCCGGCCAGCTCCTGAAGCCCGACGTCGAGGCCTTCCCCCCGGTCGCCTGACACCCCGGAACCACCCGAACGCCGAACGGCCCGCTCCCGGAAACAGCCTTCCGGGAACGGGCCGTTCGGCCTTCTCCGCAGCGGGGCGGGGTCAGAGGTCGGTGAGGGGGACGGCGGGGTCGGCGAGGGCCTTGGGGTCCACGGGGCGGGCGGAGCGGATCAGGTCGCGGATGGGGTCGGTGACGTCCCAGACGTTGACGTTCATTCCGGCCAGGACGCGGCCCTCGGCCAGCCAGAAGGCGATGAACTCGCGGGTGGCGGGGTCGCCGCGGAAGACCACGCGGTCGTAGCCGCCGGGCTCGACCCAGCCGACGTACTCCATGCCGAGGTCGAACTGGTCAGTCCAGGAGTGGGGAACGAGGGGCCCGAAGGGCGCGGGCGGTATCGCGCACGGCGCCACCCGAAGTCAGCACCCCGGCGGGCGCGAGGCCGGCAGCGAGGCCAGGTGAGCAGGCGGTAGCGCCGCCGCTTCCAAGATCATCTGTGCGGAGCTGTCCAGGCTGCTGCCCGGACCGATGAGAACCTCTCCGACTCCGGGGAGGTGATCGTGAGGGATGAACCACCTTTGCATCTCGGCCAGCCCGAACTCCTGCGACTTCTTGCGGGTGGCGTGACGGGCGAGTAGTTCCGGCCAGGGAAGATCAAAGTAGAAGAAGCAGGTCCGGCCAGCGTGGTCGCGGTGCAGCCCGCGAAGCATCGTGCCGTAGCGCTCGGACACGAGGATGCCTTCCAGGACGACGTGGAAGCCCCGGCGGAGGGCGATGCGGGCCATTCTGCAGATCATCTCGATGCTGGCGCCGTTCTCGACGTCGGGCTCCCCAAGCATGTTGATGCACACGGTGTCCTGCGAGATGATCGCCAAGCTTTCACCGACAAGGGACCGCAGGCGCCAGGCTGTACTCGTTTTCCCCGACGCAGAGTTGCCCCGCAGGACGATCAGGGCTGGCCGGCTCACGCCTGAGCGGATGACCGGTTGTTCCACCGCTCCTCCTCCGTCCTGTCGCGCAGGGGCGCGACGAGCCAGGGCACCAGCCGCGGGGCCGCCACGGCCGCCACCTGTTCGGTCGGGTGAAGGAGGCCGAGGGAGCACTGCTCGGCTGTCCAGACGGTCACCCGGGTCAGCGGAGCGGCCGGGTTCACGCCGAGCTCTCCCTTCGGGCCGCAGGTGCTGTTGAACGGCGCGGCGACGTTCTGGCGGTTCCAGTACGTCCACGCTTCCGCGGCCTTCTCGTGCTCGAAGAGGTGGTAGAGCTGCGGGTACCGGTCCAGGAGGCGGACCTCGCGGAACAGGAGCTGGCCGAGCAGCGGGGTGGCCGACGTCCGCAGCTCGTCAGCGGTCGCCGCGGTGAAGGTGAACGTGGAGGCGTCGGCGGCTGGTGTGAGGGCGGTGGCCGTGAAGCGGTGAGAAAGGCGGTCGCGAACGAAGCCGGCGGCCGTCTCGGACAGCCCGGGCTCGATGGTGTCGACGAGCTCGAGCAGTCGACGGTGGCCGGGGTGGAAGCGGCCGAGGTCGAAGAGGGTGCCCATGCCGTCGACGGCGGTGAGGGCGAGCTGCTTGTAGAGGTGGTTGTTCATCTCGCCCAGCTCGGCGTAGGACTTCGTCGCGGTGCTGGTGGAGTGGAGCATCAGGTACTCGGCGACGGTCTCGAAGTAGAGGTAGCCGAGGTAGGGCATCACCGGCACCGCGGCGGCCACCCGGTGGAGGAAGTGCCCGGCTTCCGGGCGCGTGCGGCCGGCGGAGAGGCCGAGCATCAGGTCGAGCAGCGGCGCGGCGGAACGCACCCGGTCGGCCACCGACCGAGCCACCTTCTCGTCCTCGGCGGGCGTCAGGGCATGGCAGTGGCGGTCGAAGGCGCGCAGGTGAACGGAGCCCAGGCGCAGGTAGTCCAGACCCGCCGTCTCGGCCGGACGGTCGGGGGTGATCTCGATGACCAGGGGGGTGCTGCCGCGCCTGCTGTGCAGCTCGGGGCGGGTGCCGAGGAGGTGGGCGCCGAGGTTGTGCGGTCGCAGCGCGCCGTCGGGCAGCGGGGTGAGGGGGGAGCCGTAGATCGCGCCGACGAGGCAGCCGGTGGAGGCGAGCAGGTGGCCGCTGGTGCGGACGGCGTCCAGGGAACGGGTCAGGTGCAGCAGGTGCAGGGGGCGGCCCGAGGCGAGGGCGGTGAGCATGGCGTTGCCGTCGGGCCGTAGCAGGTGCCCGTTGGGGGTGTGCTGGAGGTATTGGCGCCAGTGGTCCGGGGTGGCGGCGAGGCCGGCGGGCAGGTGCGTGCCGGTCGGGGAGTCGAGGCCAGTGTGGGCGAGGGCCCAGTCAGATGGCACAGGGCGTCTCCTCTTCGGTCGACAGGCCGCGGAGCGCCAGGTGGACGGCGTGGGTATCGGTGGCACCGTCGAGGCGGGCCTGTTCGGTGAGCACCACCAGCTCGTGGGCGAGGACGGGTGCCCAGGCGGGGACCTGGAGGCGCAACTGGTGGAGGTCGGGCCACCAGCGGGTGGCGGGGAGGCGGTAGCGGTCGAGGGCATCGGCGGCCTTGAGCAGGTCGACGGCCAGCCGGTGGCGCCGGTAGGCGGCCTGCTGCTCGGGGGTGAAAGCGTGATGGGGGACGTCGTGGAGTGCGACCGCGGTGATCGCCTCCGGACTGGGGGCGTGGCCGAACGCCGTGTGGAGGTTGGCGGGGTGCTGGGTGAGCCAGTCGGCGGCGCGCCGGCCGTGGCCGGGGTCGGTCCGGTCGTTGAGGCGGCGGCAGTCGTGACAGGCCGCTGCCGCGGCGAGCGCGAGCGCCCGGCCGGGTGCGAGGCGGTGGCCGACGGCGACCAACTGGACGAGGACGGCGACCCGGGCACCGTGCAGGACGCCGTGGATGGAGGTGGTGGTTTCCGTGCGGGCGAACCAGGACCGATCGGGTACCACGACCGTCGCGGGGTGTGGCAGTCTGGGCCGCGCACCCGGACCGCCCGGCCGCTGGCCGGCGATCCACGCCAGCGTCGGCCGGTCCATCACCTGGTGGTCGGGCAAGCGGCCCGCGGCCGCCAGCTCGTGCAGCGGCCGACGGGCGTCGGCGGTGGGTGTCGGAGAGTTCATCGAGTCCTCGAAGGGTCAGGTCGGTTCGCATGGGCGTCACGCTGGGCGTGGTGGTGCTGACGATGGGCAATCGGCCCGCCGAGCTGGCGGCGCTGCTGGAGTCGGTGCAGGCTCAGGACGGTGCCGATACCGGGGTGCGCACGGTGGTCCTCGGGCAGGGCGTCAAGCTGCCGGAGCTGCCCCAGTGGGTGGACGCGGTGGAGCTGCCGGAGAACCTGGGCATCCCCGGGGGCCGCAACGCCGGCGTGGAGCGGCTGCGCGAGCTTGGCGGCACGGATGTGCTGGTGGTGCTGGACGACGACGGACTGCTGCCGCGCACGGACACTTTCCGGCTGATCCGGGAGGCCTTCGAGCAGGACCCGAAGCTGGGCATCGTTTCCTTCCGGATCGCGGACGAGACCGGGTTCACTCAGCGCCGCCACGTTCCCCGCCTCGGCGCCTCGGACCCGATGCAGTCCGGGCCGGTCACGACGTTCCTCGGCGGCGGCCACGCTATCCGCATGACCGTGATCGACGAGGTCGGCCTGTTCCCCGCACCGTTCTTCTACGCCCACGAGGAGACCGACTTCGCCTGGCGCGCCCTGGACGCCGGCTGGGGCATCGACTACCGCGCCGACATGGTGCTCCAGCACCCCCGCACCGACCCGGCCCGCCACGCCGCCTACTACCGCATGACCGCCCGCAACCGCGTCTGGCTCGCCAAGCGCCACCTTCCCGCCCTGCTCGTGCCTATCTACCTCGCCTCCTGGATCGGCTACACCCTGCTGCGCCGCCCGCCGATGGAGGGCTTGAAGGCGTGGTGGGGCGGCTTCTTCGAGGGCGTGCGGGTGGCATGCCCGCCGCGTCGGCCGATGCGGTGGAGCACGGTGCGACGGATGGCCCAGCTGGGGCGGCCGCCGATCTTCTGACGGGCGCCCCAGCCAGGGTCGGGTCAGGCCCAGATGGCGTGCATTGCGTCGATGACCCGTTGCACGTCGGCAGCGGTCATGGCTGGGTAGCACGGCAGGGACAGCTGCCGGGCAGCGACCTGCTCGGTGATCGGCAGGTGGCACTCCAGCTGCCGGTACGCCGCGAGCCGGTGCACCGGCGTGAAGTGAACGCTGGTGCCGATCCCGTGCACATTCCTCAGCGCCTCGGCCACCGTGTCCCGCGACCGGCCGAGGGCCGGTTCGATCAGCACCGGGTACAGAAACCAGCCGTGCCGGACCCGGTTGAGGACGGTCGGCAGGCGCATCCCCGGAAGGCCGGTCAGAGACCGGTCGTAGGAAGCGGCGATCCGGGCCCGGGCGGCGGTGAAGTCCTCCAACTTCTCCCACTGCCGGATGCCGACCGCCGCCGTGATGTCCGGCATCACACTCTTGAGGCCGGGGACGGTGACCTCGTAGTCGGCCGTGTGCCGCTCGCCGTGCCGCCGCCAGGCGGAGGAGTCGATGCCGTGCCGGCCCAGCAGCCGCGCCTTCCGGACGAGGTCGCCGCGCCCGGCGAGCATGCCGCCTTCGCCGGTGGTGATGACCTTGTTGGCGTAGAAGGAGAAGACGGCCAGGTCTCCGACGGAGCCGGCCCGCGCGCCGTCGCGCCAGGCGTGCAGCGCGTGGGCGGCGTCCTCGATCAGCAGAAGCCCGTGGTCGTCGGACAGCTTGCGGAACGCGGCCATGTCGCAGGGCTGGCCGGCGTAGTGCATGACGGCGATCGCCTTCGTCCGCGGGGTGATCGCCGCCTCGGCCGCCGCAGGGTCGAGATTGAAGGTCACCGGGTCGACGTCGGCGAACACCGGGCGCGCGCCGCACTGGACGACGGTGTTCGGCACCGCGCAGAACGTCAGACTCGGCGTGATCACCTCGTCCCCGGGCCCGATCCCGGCCGCGAGCAGCGCCAGGTGCACGGCCGTGGTGCAGGACGAGACCGCGAACGCGTCTTGAACGCCGAGCGCGTCCCGCACGGCCTCCTCGAACCGGGCTGCCTTCGGTCCGTGGGTCAGCCAGCCCGAGCGCAGGGTGTCGAGAACCTCCGTCTCCTCTTCCGGTCCGATCGAGGGCCGGTTCCACGGCAGAAACGGCGCGGTGGTGGCTGGCGTGGCTGACACGTCGACGGTCATGACGCCGCCCACGCGCTGGTGTACTCGGGGCCGTACCGGCGGCAGTCGGCGCTCTCCAAACGGCCGACCTTCCCGGAGGTGACCGCGCCGAGCAGCCCACGGTGGTTGTCGTACTGCGCCTGCCCGGGGTCGGTGACGGCGCCGGTCAGCACCAGGTCGGCGATCTCCCGCACCCCGTCCTTGAGCGTCGTGGCGCACGCGCCGGGCAGCGCCCGCTCGATCCGGGCGAAGCTCACCCGGTAGTCGCGGGCGTCGGCTTCGTTCCGCTCAGGTCCCCGGTCGATCACCGCGCCGGGCACGACCTCGGCCACCGTGGCGGCGATGTCGCCGATGGTGTGGTTCTCCGGGTCGCTGCCCACGTTCCAGGCACCGGTCAGCCGCTGCTCCAGTACCCCGGCCAGGACCCGCGCCACGTCGCCGACGTGTACGAGCGGCCGGCGCTGGGAGCCACCGTTGAGGGGGATGCGGCCGCTGGAGGCCGCGTGGGACGCCATCTTGTTGACCACCGAGTCCAGGCGCTGGCGGGGCGAGGCGCCGTGCACCGTGGCCAGGCGAAGGCACGTCAGCGCGCTCGGCGAGCCGAGGACGTCCGGGAGCCGCCGCTCCGCCAGCACCTTGGTGCGGGCGTAGATGCCCAGCGGGTTGGGATCGGTGTCCTCGTCCACGGTGCCCTCGTGCAGCCCGTAGACGCTGCACGAGGAGAAGAAGACGTAGTGCCCGACCCCGGCCGCGGTGGCGGCCTCGGCGGCGATCATCGGGGAGGCGTAGTTGAGCTCGACCGCCAGCTGCTCGTCCAGCTGGCTGGCCGGCTCGCCGACGATCCCGCCCAAGTGCACCACGGCGTCCGCGTCCGCGCTCACGCGGGCCAGCAGGGCGGCGTCGCGCAGGTCCCCGTGCAACAAGCGGGCGGTACGGGGAAGCACCGAGGCGGGGTCGTCCTCGCGGTGGTAGATCAGCCCGTCCACCACGGTGACGTCGTGGCCGAGGGCAGCCAGGTGGTGGGAGGCGGCGGTGCCCAGGTAGCCGGCTCCGCCGAGCAGTACGACATGCATCAGGGGTGATCCCTTCGTTCAGGCGGCCAGCGCGGCCGAGGTCGTGGCGGGGGTAAGAGCGGGAGGAGTGGTGAACCAGTCCGGGATCGCTCCGGGGGTGACCTTCAGCCAGGCGACGTAGCGGCTGATGCCGTCGGCCAGGGTGATGCCGGGCTGCCAGCCGAGGAGGTCGGTGGCCAGGCGGGTGTCGGCGCAGCCGCCGCGCGGGTCGCCCGCGGGCATGGGCGTCGTGATGAACTCCGCGCCCGAGTAGTGGCCGGCGATCAGCTCGCCGATCTGCCGGACCGTCGTGGCCACGCCGGTGCCCACGTTGACCGTCCGCCCGGTCATCCGGTCGGTGACCAGGGCGAGGACGGTGGCGCGGGCGACGTCCTCGACGTGCACCATGTCCCGCACCTGACGGCCGCCGCCGTTGAGCCGGATCGGCCGCCCGGTGTGGGCGGACATGGCCATCCACGGCACCATCCACGAGTGCGACTCGGGCTTGGGCACCTGCGGCTCGCCGTAGACGGAGAAGTACCGCACGATCGCGTGCTCCGTCCCGGTGCCGGAGAGCAGTAGCCGCACCTGGTGCTCCGCCCAGACCTTGGTGTTGGCGTAGACGGAGATCGGGTCGAGCGGCTGGTCCTCGGCGAACCGGGACGGGCCGTCCCCGACCGGGAGGCCGTTGCCGTACACGGAGGCGGAGGAGACGAAGACCAGCCGCTTCACCGCGGCCCCGGCGACGGCGTCCAGCAGGACCTGCGTGCCGTGCACGTTGGAGGCGAACGCGATGTCGGGGCGGCGGGTGCAGGCCGCGACGTCCGCGTACGCCGCCGCGTGGACCACGAAGTCCGCCCGTCGGGCCAGCCAGTTCACGGTGGCCCGCTCCCGCACGTCGCCGAGGACGACCTCGGCCGCATGCCGGTCCACCTCGAAACGGTCACGCACCGGGTGCGGGTAGGCGTCGAAGCGGTCGAGCACAAGCGAGCTGGCCCCGGCGGCGGCGAGCTGCGCGACGATGCGGCTGCCGACCAGGCCGCCGCCACCGGTGACCAGCACCGTGGCGCCGTCCAGCTGCCGCAACCGCGGATCGGAGGACACGTCAGCCATGAGGAATGAACCTCCTGAGGGGGTGTGGTTGGGTTCCGCCAGTGAAACGCCGGATCACCCGGCAGCGGTACGGTGGCGGCTCACCGACCCCGTTCAATCTGTTCAAGATCGTTCTAGGGAAGTTGAATTGACTGAAGGACAGCAACGCAACCAGCAACTTGCCGCAGTCATCCAAGAATCCGGGTGCACGTACGAAGCGCTCGCCAAGGCGATCCGCACGGTCGCGGCCGAAGCGGGAGAGCCACTGCGCACCTCCCGTTCGGCCGTCCACTACTGGGTGGCTGGCGGCACGCCGACCGGCCGGACGCCGGGCTACCTCGCCGAAGCCCTCGGCCGGAAGCTCCAGCGCAAGGTGACGCCGGCCGAACTCGCCCTAGGCTGCGACCCGGTCGAGGACGCCATGTACCCCGACCCGCTGGCCGCCGCCGCCGATCTCAGGAGGCTCATCGTGCACCGCCGCCGGGACTTTCTCGCGCTCGCTTTCTCCACCGCCGCCGTCGCGCTCCCGCTCACCTACGACCACCAAGCCACCGCCGCCATGCTCCGCGCCGTCGCCAACGGCCGCCGGATCGGGGCCGGGGAACTGGAGACCGTACGGCAGTTCACCGGGATGTTCCGCACCGCCGACGAGCGGCACGGCGGCGGCCACGGCCTGGCCGCTATCACCACCTACCTCGACGACGTCGTCATCCCGATGCTTCACGCGGGCGCCTTCCCGAACGAACGGATTCGTTGCGGTGCCTTCGGTGCGGCCGCCGAGCTGGCCACCCTGATCGGCTGGAAGTGTCACGATGCCGGCCGGGAGGGCGCCGCGCAGAAGTTCTACCTGCTCGCTCACCAGCTCGCCTGCGAGGGCGACCCTGCCGGACACGCGGCATGGACGATGCGCGCCCTCGTCCACCAGGCTCTCGACCTGAAACAGCCCGCCGGCTGCGTCGACCTGGCTCACGCTGCCCTGGAGCGGGCGCATGGAAAGGTCGACCGTCAGACAGAGGCACTGCTGCTGATCACGGCGGCCCGCGCCCACGGGACGGACGGCGACAGCGCGACCGCCGCCAAGCTCATCCTCGCCGCCGAGGACGCCATGCTCGCAGGCGGCGCCGACACCATCCCCACCTACGCCACGGCCGCCGGCCCCGCCGCGGCCACCGTGGCCTCCCACACCGGCCGGACCCTGACCGCGATGAAGGACAACAAGGCCGCCGAACGTCATTACCGCACCGCCCTGGACAGCCGCCGACCAGAGACCTACCACCGCCTGCGCGGCACCACCTTCGCGAACATCGCCAAGGCCGTCGCAGCCCAAGGGCGCTACGAGGAAGCAGTCGGACTGTGGGGCCAGAGCCTCGACCTGATGGACGGCGTCGCCTCCCGCCGCAACCGCACAGAACTGGACACCATGCACTCCGCCCTCGACCTCTACGCCAGGCGAGGAGTCCACGGCGCCGCCGAGCTCGCCCGCCGAGCCCAACTGCTCCGCGCGGACTGAACTATGCACACCCAGCTCTCCGGCGGCCGCCCCCCTGTACCTGGCCGAGGCGGTCCTCTGCGCCCTCGACCAGGCCGGGGACTGAGTTCTGTCCGGCAGTCTCACTGCGGATCCGAGGTGCTCTTCTCGAGTACCTGGGTGTTGTCACCGATCCGGAGACTCATCAGAGGGTTCGCGCAGGCGAGGGCGAGGTGCGAGGGCCGGGAGGTGGTCTCGATGTGGATCTGGTCGCGCAGCGGCTGGTCCGGGGTGATGTAGAGCGTGCGGATCTCGTCGCTCCGGGTGATGTCGATTATCACCAGTTCACCGTCCTGGATGCGCCAGTCCCCCTCGGTGGTGCCCTCGTACACCATGCGGAGGAACTTCGATCCGAGCTGCACGTCGAATGCGGCGGAGTGGTTCTGCCTCCGGTACCGCCCGTCGGCGAGGAAGGCCCAGGTGATGCCCTCCCCTCCGATCGCCTCGCCCTTCTGGTCGGCCACGTTGACGGTGAGGGACTGCTGCTGAACCTGCCACAGGCCGGTCACGCAATGGGCCGCCTGTTCATCGGGCGTGGGCGGGGACTGGACCGTCACGAGGTGGGGCGCAGCGAGGAAGCTCGCCGTGACCGCCAGTGCGCCCGTCGCACCGCCCGCCGCGATCGGTCCCCATCCGACGCGGTGCTCGACCGGAGGCTTTTCGCCGCGGGACGTGGCGCGGACTACGGAAGCCGAGGGCAGGGCCCCCAGGAGACCGAGCAGGGGCCCGACGACCAGGGCCGCCGCGACGACCATCGCAATGAACTCTATGGTCGTCGGCCACCAATAGAGGACCGAGGCCCCGGTCACCACCAGCCCGCAGAGGACGGCCGCGCCCATCGCGTGCAGGATCGGCCGGGCGCGCCCGGCCCGAGCCACCCGGGTCGCGGCAACGGCGGCCACCGCGACACCGAGGGCGACGATCGGTGCCTGGTAGAGGGCCAGGACGGGCCAGGACGTCCCGGCGAAGGCTCCGTCACGCGTATGCCGGGAGACGGCGTCGGTCAGCAGTCGCCCCAGGAACGGCAGCGCGGTCAGGAAGACCACCGATCCGCCTGCCACGACCGGCATTACGCGCCGCCACGCCGCACCGTCCCGCAGCGGGGCGACGGCAAGCGGTACGACGACGGCCAGTACTCCGGCCAGGTACACCGGGACGAGAACCGTCGGCGACAGGACCAGGGCGTCCTGCACCGCGACCGCGAACAGGACGAACTGGTCGGACAGGCCCGGAGGGGAGCTCACCCGACGGTCGAACAGGGCGAGGAGCGTGTCTCCGAAGAACCGTGGCGCGTCGGTGAGCATCCGGAACGTCCAGAGGTAGAACGTCCACACAGCGGCAGTCGGCAGGAGCACCGTGATCACGGCACCGGCCAGGTGCGCCCGGCTCCGGAACCACCCACCGTCCTGCCATGCGGGCGCGGTCACCACACTCCATCGGCACAGAAGCACCTGGAGGACGGCCAGGATCGCGACGAACCCGACCTCCGTCACCACCAGTCGGTCGCCGAACATCGCCTCCAGATCGATGGGGCGCTCGAGCGTCAGTTCGTTGCCGATCGGAACACCGGCCGCGATGGTGAGGCCCTCGCGCCAGTACCGCCTCCGGATGGGGCCGCCGTGGACGGCGAGCCGCCATGCGGCCGGGCCGATGACCGCTGCGATCACGGTGCCGACGACGAGACCGCCGGCAACCGCCCTGATCACGACGGCGGAAGGGCTTCCGGCCGCCAGGAGCTGGATCGCGTCTCCTACGGGCAGCGTTCCGATACCCGCTGCAATGCCGGTGATGATTCCGAGCCATGGACTGATCCGGTCCGGGATGCTCCGATCAGCCGTCGCACGAGCGCGCTGGTCGGGGCTCGGATGAAGCAGGCGGAACTTCGTCCTTTCCAGCCCGGGCCAGACGTGCTCGGGTAGCAGCGCTCGTGAGTCGGCGACCAGTTCGCGGCTCCGCTGGACTCCCACGAAAAGGCCGAAGACCACCGCGCCGAGGGCGACCAGACGCCCCAGGTCCTCGCGAAGGTACGCGCCGAAACCTTCCGCACCCACCACAACGAGGTGGGGCAGCACTACGACCGGCACGAAGACGAGGGCCATGGCGATCGCCAGGCGGCTGGTGTCGACGTCCCGCAGCTTGATGTGGGCGAGTTCATGCTTCACCACGCCGTCGAACGCCTCGAGGTTCCCGGTCTCGTACGCCGACGTCGCACCGCTCATGAGCAGCACGCTGTAGCGCGGGTAGCGGCCGAACGCCTGGGCGTACGTTCCCGCGCGCAGCACGACCCGCGGGGTTCTGGGCACATCCAACTCGGTGGCCAGCTCCGCCACCCGGGCCGCCATCCGCAGCTCGCTCTCCTTCGCCGGGTCGGGAGCCGCGGCTCCGCGGCCGTCCCATGCCGGGAGCACTAGGGCGCGTATTTGGTCGTGATCAAGCGGCTCTGGTGAGGTCCTTGATCCAGATCATCGCGCCACGAAGGTGGAGGCCGGCGAGGTAGCTCTCCGGGGTCTTGTCATAGCGTGTGGCGATGCCTCGCCAGGCCTTCAGCTTGTTGATCAGGCGCTCGACGGTGTTCCGGTCTTTGTAGAGTTCGGCATCGTGGCTGACGGGCCTGCCGCCCTTGCTGCCCTTCTTCCTGCGGTTGGCGGCTTGGTCGACCTTCTCTGGAATGACGGCCTTGATGTGGCGTTTGCGCAGGTGGTTGCGGTTTCCCCTGGACGAGTAGGCCTTATCGCCGGCGACCGCGTCGGGCCGGGTGCGAGGGCGTCCGACTGGTCCGGGGACCCGGACCTTCCCCAGCACGGTGATGAACTGCGGGCTGTCGGCGGCCTGGCCCTCGGTCAGGACGAACGCCAAGGGGCGACACCTGCGCTCCCCGGCGACGTGGACCTTGCTGGTCTGCCCGCCCCTGGAGCGTCCGAGCAGGGCAGCTTTCAAACGGAGCTTGCGGCGGCGTCGGACGCGTCGCCGTTCTTCCCGTCCCGGGTTGTCCTGCCCGTCCTGTTCCTGCCGGCCGCCCCCTTTTGCCGGACCTTCTCCGCTTCGTCGGCGGCTTTCTCCAGGGCCGCCATGGCATCGGGGTCCAGGTACATCCCCGCGGCGTCATGGTGGGCCCGGACGGTGGTGGAGTCCACGCTGACCAGGGACAAGTCCACCTCGCCCCGCTTGGCGGCTTCCGCGATCGCGCCCTCCAGCAGGGCTTCGAAGACGCCGGCGTCCCTCCACTGCCGGAAACGGTTGTGGACGGCCGACCAGGAACCGAACTCCCGGGGAATCTCACGCCACTGGCTGCCGGTCCTGAAGTGCCAGATCACGCCCTCGAACTGCTGGCGCAGCCGTTCGGGATAGGGGCCGTACTTGCCGATCGGCAAGTACGGCTCGATGAACTCCCACTCACTGTCGGTCAGTTGCACACGGGTCACGCACCACGGTCTACCAGATCAGGGGCAACCGCGAGGGCGAAACCCGCAAATTGATCACAACCGAATACGCGCCCTAGTACGGAGGGCCCACCCCCCACTGCACCGGCCACGAGCGCCCGCAGCCGAAGGTCGTGCGCCCGCACCAGATACGGGGTGAGGAGCGGGCGCTGCTCCACGGCGCGGCCGCCGTCGCGGACGCTGTCGGGGAGAACAGAGCGGTGGATGCCAAGAGCCAGTGGTCCTGCAGCACGCACCGTCGGTGCAGGCGGCGAGCCGTGCCCACCTTTGGCCGCATTCAGCCAGTCCGGCCAGCGTTGCTCGTCGAGCAGGCCGTCAGGTAACTGCCGCGGAGGTCGGCCTTCAGCCACCAACCGGGCGTCAATCCGGCGTGCAGCCTCAATCAGCACCCGTACCAGCTGTCGCAGGGCGAGGTCCGCGGGCCGGTTCTTGGCGGCTACCCAGGCACTGATCTGCCCGTTCGTGATCCTGACCGGCTCCCGGCCCATCACCACCGACCGGCCGCTCGCAACCCGGGCCGCGTCCGTCTGCGACAAGCCGGAGGCCCTCAGCAGGACCTTCAGCCGTGCCGCAAAGTCCTGCTGCGAGTCGCCATCGCGATCCACCCCACCCATGCAGCCAATCCCCCCATGGTTCTGGCAGCCGCTCCCGATCTGGACCGGAAACCAAAATGTATCGCCCCGACCAGGCCCTCTTTCGGCGGAACGAGTCGGCGGCGGGAAGCGACACTTGAGTACGGCCCATGGTGACTCCTGTCAGATCACCCGCTCACCAGGAGAGGCAGCTTCATGGACCTCACTACCCTCCTCGCCGCCATCGGCGGCCTGGTTCTTCTGCTCGGCGCCATCGCCCGGTTGCCGACTGCCGCAGCCGAGGTCGTCCGGGCGTGCATCCCACTGCTCAAGGCCGTCGCTGAACTCCGAGCGGCCGCCCGGCGCGCCTTCCGCTCCGTCCCCTCGCCCGGCATGGGACCCCTTCCTGTGCCACACACTGTCGTCTCCGCTAGCTCGAAGGATCAGGACTCACCGCTTCATGGGGTCAACCAGCCCAGCGAAGCCTGACGCCACAACCGGGCGCCTGCCCCGGCAAGCCTCACCCCGCGCACCCGTGACGCGGTATCCGCCACCCCTGATCCAGCACAGCCAACCGGCCCGGCCGGGCGCAGCTGAGCCGGTAGTCCCCGGCCACCAACAGCCACGGCCCTCTACGATGACGGTCCGGCACCCGCGGGTGCCGGACCGTCATCGTAGAGGGCGGGTCAGACCCCGGCGTTCTCCGGCCGGAGCTGCTCCTGGTCTTCCTAGCTGGGGAGCGGGAACAGGTCCTAGAGGTCGTTGTAGTAGTGCTCGACGCTGCGCAGGCTCACCGGCTGGCCCTCTGTCTCCTACTCGCGCGCGGCCTCCTCCAAGGCCGTCATGTCGTCCTCGCTGTAAGCACCCCAGCAGCGTCGTGGTGGGCGCGCACGGTCGTGGAGTTGACACTGACCAGCGACAGGCACGTCGTCCCCTCGCGAGGGTGTTCCCGGGTCCTGGCCCGATGCCGAGTGGACACCCCGGCATCCTAACGAGCCGGTGGCCTCGCGGGACAAGCTGAGCATGGAATACCTCGGCTACGTCGAGCCCGACGGCTACGACCGGGTCGTGTTCCGGGGCGACGTGAAGGCCAACGAGTTCATCGCGTTCTGGCTCAAGGACGGCCGGGTCCTCGCCGGCATGAACATGAACATCTGGGACGTCACCGACCCGATCCGCAACCTGATCGTCTCCAAGCGCGCAGTGGACGCCGACCGCCTGGCGAACCCGAACATCCCCCTCGGCGAGGCCTGACTGGGCGTCTTCCTGACTTCTGAGGTCACGTTCACCGTGGGTCTCTGCGGTGGCGGTCTGGGTGAGCAACTGCCTGCTCGCAGCGTAGTCCTGGATGGTTGCGGCGATGATCAGCACCCGGAGCAGCAGGCCCGGAACGCCAGTCAGAGACGCCCGAGCCTCGCGTTGTCAGCAGGGGTCTCGTTGTGATCAAGGTCCGCGCGGAGGTTGTCGAGGAGGTCGTGAGCTGCCCAGTCCGGGAGGGTTGTGGCCGGTGGGACCGGCAGTCCGGCTTGGCGCCGGAGGGATCCCTCCTTAAAGACGGCTTCGGTGATCCAGGCGAAGGTGTCGTCGTCGAGGAGGTCGGGGTGGCCGGCCGCCGTGTCGGCCAGGTGCTCGGTGTCGGGGAAGGCGGCGGTCACCGCGGCGGGCAGGCTGCCGCTGCTCACCGCGCGGGCGATCGCGCGGCGGGTGGCGGTCTCGTACCAGCCGGATCCCCAGCATTCGCCGATGGATTCGGTGCGGGAGCCGTGCAGGGTGAGCATGCGCAGGACGGCTTCGGGACCAAGCGTCTCGTCGGCTCGCTGCCAGAGGTCGATCTGGCGGTGGATGGAGGCGAGGATGAGTGTCCAGCCCTCTTCGAAGATGTCGGCGAGGGCCTGGCCGTCGGCGAGCCGGCGAGCGGGTGCGGTGAGGGCGAGTCGTACGGCCGGCCAGTCGACGCCTTCAGTGTGGACGTGGGGCATGACGGCGCGGGTCGCGGCGATGTTGGCGCGGGCCATGGTGATGTCGCCGATCTTGAAGTGCCACTCCTCGACATCGCTCTCGCGACGCCAGCACCACTCGGCGATGCCGCGGGCCGCCGACGACGGAACCGGGTCCGGGACGATCAGCGGGTGGGTGCGCAGCCCGGCGCCCATCCGCCAGGAGAACTCCTCGCCCAGCGCTGCGATGGCCTCACTCCCGTCACCGTCGCGCCGGTGCCGGTCGATCGCGTCGTGGATGGTGTCCGCCCACAACAGCAGAACCAGGTCGTGGCGCGACGGTCGGGCTTGTTCGGGGACGTGGATGCGGGTGGCGTCGAGGAGTCCGGCTTCGGCGAAGGCTCGGCGCGTGGCCTCGGCCTTGGCGGCTTGGGTGGGGTGTGAGCTCAGGTCGACGGTGAGGGGTTGGTCGAGCTGGCACAGCGGGGGCAGGCTGTCGCACCAGTCCCAGTGCTCGGTCGGATCGTCGACAGTGAGCTGGGCGTGGGCGGGGTCCCAGCTGACGCTGAGGTGGAAGTTCGAGCGTGAGTACTCCCGGTACAGCGGACCGGTGCCGGGCTCGTCGTCCTCGTCGTCCTCGTCGTTCTCGTCCCAGGGTTCGTTCTCGGTCCAGCCGGCGTGGCGGAGCGGCGCGGTGAGTCGGGCGAGCAGCCGGAGGCCGGTGGCGTGCGGTGACAGGTTGTCGGGCGGTGCGCTGTTCATGGGTGGCCTTCAGTACGGTCGCGTGCGGGCGCGTGAGTGGTGGCTGTCACGGGGTGTCGCGTCCGGCTGCTTCGGCCTTCGCATGCAACTCGTGGACGATGCGCCGCCAGCGCCGCGCTCCGCTCGTGTACCAGTGGTCTTCACCGATCGGTCGCCAGTCAGCGAGTTCGCGGAGCTGTCGGATGATCATTTCGGTGTCGAGGCGGTCGTGGCCGCCTCGCCCGGGGTCGAGTTCCTGCGCGATGTCGTGGAGCCGGTGGGCGGCGCGGTAGTAGGACAGCTGGGTGTCTGTGAGGCGGCGGATGGCGTAGCCCTGGCACTTGCTGCACCAGTCGTAGCTGTCGTCGTCGAGCAGGTCGGCGACCGTCAGCAGGTCGTCGGCGGCGACGACGCCGCGTTCCCTGGGGTGCGGGCAGAACGGCGAGTGGCCCTTGCCCTGGATCCGGGGGTTGGCGTTGGTCGTGTAGACCTGTACGTCGGCGAGGACGCCGAGCGGGATGCCGCTGCCGCCGCTGCGCCATCGGTCGGCGTCCGGGGCCTCGAACGGCTCCAGGTCGAGGTCCTCGGCATGGGCCAGCAGCCCCAGCCACACCGGGCGAGGAAGGCTGCGGGAGCGGCCGTGGTCGTCGTACCCGCCGTCCAGTGTCCGCAGGTCCTGCACGCCGCGGGCCATGGCGAGCAGACGCAGGCTGCGTTCCGCGTTCTCGTGCTCGTACCCGAGCCAGGCCGCCCGTGTGGCGCCCTGTGCCAGGCCGAGGTCCTCACCGAAGAGCGGGTCGTGCGCATTGCGCGGGTACTGCGGCCAGAGGCTTTCCCGGCCTTCAGGCCTGGGACCGACTTCCCGGACCCATGGTTCGATCACGTCGGCGGGAAGGTCCGAGGCGCCGGCGAGGAGGAAGCACTGCCATCCGCGGGCCAGGCGCTTCTCGATCACTGGCAGTGGCAGGACCTCGGCTCCGCCGTCCGTTGAAAAGACGATGTACAGCTCGTCCGCGGCTGCGGGCCGCATCGAGCGCAGCAGGCGCAGATGCTGCGCGGTGAGCGGCTGGCGCCCGTGGACCGGGGTGTCGTCGAAGATCCCGGGCCGGATCGGGCTCGCCGGGGGTACGGACACGGCGAGGGCGGGCCTGTCCTGGTGGGCTTCGCAGTGGAGGTGGTGGGAGCGGGACAGGAGCCGGTCGGCGATGAGCTTGGGTACGCGCAGGGTGAGGGTGCGAGCCGCCCAGTCGGCGTCGGCAAGATGGGTGATCAGCACGCCGGTCGTCCAGTCGTCCAGGTCCCGGAGGAACCCGTGCTCACGCCAGGGCGGCGTGGAGTCTTCCTTGACCTCGGGCAGGCGGACGGACACCCACTGCAGAGCGTCGTGCGCCGAGGACCTTGCCGCCTCCCGGGCCTGGTTCTCCCAGGTAGCGACAAGTCCGTCGACCGCGGCGCGGGCTTCGGCGTACCCCTTCCGGTTGGGGCGGATGCCATGAGTGGGGCCGTAGGCAAGGTAGGTGCGTGCGCTTGGCCCCTCCCAGCCGCGCCCGGCCTCGCCCTGCCACTCATGCCAGAGCGCCTTCAGCCGCACACCGACTTCCGTGCCAGTCCCTATGGCCCTGAACGCCACTTCCTCGCCGGTGAGTTCGGGCTCTTCCATAGCCGCCGCGGCAGCGGCAACAACGAGCCCTTCGGAGTCGACGAACAGCGCGGCCTGAGCCCGCAGGACCTCCAGGTACTGCTGCTTCGCGGCGAGCTTCGGCTCCGCCCACGACACCAACCAGGGGAACAGGGCAACGCTGGCCTGGGCCAGGTGGAGGCTCGTAGCCGCGCCGCGCCAGGTGGACAGCACGCTCTCCCACAGGCGCTTCGCCTCATCGCGCGCTTCCCAGTCCTCCTCCGGCTTTTCGTCGTCCTCAGAGGCAGCGGCGGGCGGCTCTACGGGCTCGGCGCGCAGCAGGTTGGCAGCGGTTTGGACCTCGTCCTGCTCCCAGCAGTCGTCCGGGTTCGGTGCCGTAAATTGCTGCAACTGGTAAAGGAGCCCCAGGCCGCCCAGCGCCCGCAGGAAGATGCCGAGTCCGCTGTCCGGCGGTGCCCACTGTCCGAACTCCGCGCAGCGCGAGCACATCCGGCCGATCGTCTGGGTGTTCAGCGGCAGCTGGGTCGTCGTGATGTCTCGGGTGCGCAGCTGGGTGCAGGTCGTACCGGCGTGGAGCTTGGCATTCTTACTTCGGGCTGAACGAACGGTGATGGGCGCATCCTGGTACGGGCCAAGCGGAACGTCGGCTGTGAGCGGGCTGTCGAGCACGTAACTCCCCTATCAGTCTCGGCTTGTGAGCCTAGCCGGGGGCGCTGACAGCCGACCCGAAAACCGTCGCGGTGGGGCGCGGCGGATGACATTTGCACGATGCTCAGGCCCAGCAGTGGGCTTTCGGCGACGGTGATCCGGTGCCATCGGTCGTGGTGGTGCTTACGTGGTGACCGCGCACCGCGCGAGCGGGTGACAGGCCGGCGTCCGGTCACCACATGGAGGGGGAGCTGCTGGCGCCGGTGGCCCCGGATCCGGTGCTGCGGCCGGGCGGCATGCGCGAAGCAACGAGGGCATCATGACGCCCACGTCAGTGAGCCACTGAGGGACGAGCCGTCCCGGGCTGGTCGAGGAGCACATGATACCGCCTCGGTCAGGTGCGGGGACGGTCGCCGGAGGGCAGCATCCGGCCCCTTTGTGCACCCATCAGATAACTGACGGATTGTCAAGTACATTGTGTAGACGTGGGATTGGCGCTTGCGCCATCATCGACCATCCCGGATCGACAAGGCATGGGTGAGGCGTCATGAATCGCGAAGAACTGCACCGGACTCTCAGTGACAGCCTCGTCGGCCGGGTGGCTCCCCGGGAACTCGCGCAGCAGAGCACATACGGGCAGATCTTCAGGCGGTACGGGGAGCGCAGGGAGTACTTCAAGACGCACCCCGGTGCCGTCGCCAAGGGGCGCGGCGGTGGCGCCACCAACTTCGACCCCGGCGCTGCGGTTGTCCTGGCGGCGGTGTCGCCGTATGCGATGGCGCTACTCGATCAGGTGCTGGATCACCTGATCGGGAAGGCGAGTGAGTCCCTGGGGTCCAGGATCTGGGCGTGGATCACGCGTCGGCGTCCCACCCCCGCCTCCGAGTCGGCCGCACTGCCGGGCCTGACACCGGAACTGCTGGAGGAGGTCCGGGGTATCGCCGCAGCCTTCGTCGAGAGGTACGACGTGCCGCCGCATGCGGCGAACGAGCTCATCGTGGAAGTCGTCGCCGTCCTCCTGGCGCACCAGCAGGGCAACGCGGACGGTGTGGTCGGCGCTGCCGAGGAAGCCGAGTGAGCGGCAAACCGATCGGAGTCCCGACCGCCACGACCAGCAGGTTCCTGGTGATGGCCGTCGCCGCCATGGGCAGTGCCTCCTTCGCGTCCCGGCTGACCCTGGTGAGTACGGGTGTCGACCCGGCCCTTGCGTCGCTGGTCGGTCCTGCGGCGCTACTGGTGGCCACGGTGCTGGTCTACCTAGGGCGCGTATTCGGTTGTGATCAATTTGCGGGTTTCGCCCTCGCGGTTGCCCCTGATCTGGTAGACCGTGGTGCGTGACCCGTGTGCAACTG
>NZ_JBHVIV010000032.1:0-52067 GCF_042799475.1 Kitasatospora sp. NPDC057692
GCACCGACCGGCCCCCGCAGCACACCGGTCGCACACTCACCGGCAAGCCGCTCGACCACCGCACCGGCACTCCAACCCGGATCGACGGCGACCGGCCGCCCGACCGCCCCGACCGATGGCCGGAACCCGACGGCCGCGCCCGTGCCGGCGGCGGTTCCCGCGTCGGACGGCGGGCCGCTCGCGACGGTGTTCGTCATCCGAGCACCAGGTCCCGGGTGAGGGCCTGGAGGTGGAAGCGGGCGGCGGCGAGGTTGCCCTCGGCGCGGTCGAGCCAGAGGTGGAGCACGAGTTGGCTGTCGAAGGCGGTGTCGATGAAGCAGAGCAGGTGGTAGCTGCTGCCGGCGGTCAGGATGATGTCCTGCACCGGCGCCTCGCGGTCCTCGGCGGCGGTGAAGGTCGCGGCCTCAACGGCCGCCCGTACCAAGTCGGTTGCTTCGGCGGCCGTGGTGTCGTGGTCGCCGGTCGGACTGACTCCGAGGCTGCCCAGGGCGAGCCCGCTGCTCCAGTCGATCAGACTGGCGGCGCGGGCCCCGGCGATCGCCATCGCCCGGGTCAGGCACTCGTCGATACCCGGCACTGGGGCTCCTTCTGAGGGTTCGGGGAGGAGACGGTATGGCGGGTGGGGCCACCGCATACCGGCTGGAATGCCACGACCGGTGGCATGTCCGACTCGGAAGGGTAATGGTGGATTCGCCGCCATGAACGTGCCAGTGGCATATTCACACCATAAGGACACACTTTCAGACACTCTCTGCAGATACGCCGGCTCCGCACTCCGGTCGAGGCGTCGGTCCCGGGCGGGGCCCGATCGGTGTGCGCAGGGGCAGCGACCGACGTGCCGCATGCGGACCGCCCGCTCGGGCGGGTCCACTGGTGGACGCCTTCGTCTCGGCCGCCCGGGCGGTGAGCGGGAGCCGCCCCGCGTTCGCGGCCGCAGGGCAGCCGGCCGCCGCCCGGCCGGCGGGCCGGTGAGCGGTCCGCTCGGACGCGGTCGTGAAACGCGTCCGGCGGGGATCGGTCGTGACGGCGTCGGTCAGCGCGGCGGGGCCTCCGGCAGAGGGAGGGGCGGAACCGCGCCGGTGGCCCGCAGATGCAGGTACGCGGTGGCCAGTTCCTCGTAGGCGCGGGCCATGGCGTCCCGGCGGGCGGCGTCCCCGTCGTCCGTGACGCGGCGGTCGGTGCGGCGCAGCGCGGCGGCTTCCCGATGGAACCGGCTGACCTCCGCGGCGAGCCAGGCGTCCGGGCCCAGGACGGTGACCGGGGTGCGGACGAAGCTGCGGGCGGCGGCGCTCCAGAGGCGGGCGGCACAGGACTCGGGCGAGCGCGCGCACTCCTCGTCGTTCTCCCGGTCGCCGGTCCGGTCACCGATCCGGTCGCCGGTTCGGTCGCCGGTCCGGGCGGCGTCGGCGAGGACCAGGGCGTGGGCGGTCAGGGCGCGGGCCATCTCGTCCAGGACCTCCAGCGCCTCGGCGCCGCCGAGGTCGGTGCTGACCTCGATGTGCTCGGGCTGCAGGCGTTCGATCCCGCTCAACGGGACGCCGCTGATCCGGCACACCTCCGCCGGGTCGAGGCCGGCCGCGAGCGCGCCCAGGACCAGCGGTTCCAGCCGGTCGGTGATCGCCTGCTGCTGGAGGAACCAGTCCCGCAGCGCGTCCCGGGCCTCGTGCCCGTCGCGGAAGTGCAGGGCGGGCTGCTCGGGTGCGTGCCGGGCGGTGCCGTGCTCGATCCGATCGGCCAACGTCCTTCCGTCGAAGGCGAGTCGGCGTTCGGCGGCGGACTCGTCGACGGACTCGTCGACGGGGTGGTCGACGAGGCGTCCCGCTCCGGCGCGGTCGCGGCGCAGCGGGTCCCGGGCGGTGGGCTCGGCGGTCAGGTGGTCGGGCGGGGGCGGCATGGCGGGCGAGCCTTCCGGGCGGACGGACGGTGAGGGGCCGGCGCGGCGGGGCCCGCCGGTACGGGGCGGGCCCCGGTGCGCGGCTGCCGCAGGTCGTCGCCGGGGCGGCTGCCGGGCCCGGTCGTCCACGGTCGACCTGCCGGGTGGCCTGCGGGCGTCACGCGGGGCGGACGGTCAGGCGCGGTCCGCGCCCGCGTAGTGGTCGGTCCACGCCAGCGGGGCCCCGGCGTACTTGGCGGCGCGGACGTCACCGGAGCGGGCGTGCCCCTCGAACAGCTCGACGCGGGCGGCCCGGCCGCACAGCTCCCCGAGGGCCGCGGACGACTTCGGGTCGCGGACCTCCTGGTACGTGACGGTGCGCAGGTACATGCCCACCCACAGGCCGCCGGTGTAGCGGGCCGCGCCGCGGGTCGGCAGGACGTGATTGGTGCCGATGACCTTGTCCCCGTAGGACACGCAGGTGCCCTCGCCGAGGAAGAGGGCGCCGTAGGCGTGCATCTTCTCCAGGGCCTCGCGGGGGTTCTCGGTGAGGACCTGGACGTGCTCGTAGGCGAAGGAGTCGGCGATGCGGTAGGCCTCGTCGAGGTCGTCGGCCAGGACGATCTGGCCGTGGTCGCGCCAGGCGGGGCCGGCGATGTCGCCGGTCTGCAGCCCGGGCAGGATCTCCTCGATGTGCCGCTGCACCGCGGTGGCGACGCGTTCGCTGGTCGTGATCAGGACGGCGGGGGAGTCCGGGCCGTGCTCGGCCTGCGAGAGCAGGTCGACCGCAGCGATGAACGGGTCGGCCGTGTCGTCGGCGACGACGAGGATCTCGGTCGGGCCGGCGAACAGGTCGATGCCGACCTCGCCGAACAGCTGGCGCTTGGCCTCGGCGACGTAGGCGTTGCCCGGGCCCGCCAGCATGTCGACGGGCGTCATGGTCTCGGTGCCGACGCTCATCGCGGCGATGGCCTGGACGCCGCCGAGGATGTGGATCTCGTCCGCGCCGGCCAGGTGCATCGCGGCGACGGTGGCGGCGGGGATCTCGCCGCGGATCGGCGGGGTGCAGGCGACCACGCGCGGTACGCCGGCCGCCTTGGCGGTCACGACGGTCATGTGCGCGGAGGCGGTCAGCGGGTAGCGGCCGCCGGGGATGTACGCGCCGACGGACCGGATCGGCACGTGGCGGTGGCCGAGGAGGACGCCGGGCTCGGACTCGATCTCGATCTCGGACATCGAGGCGCGCTGGGCCTCGGCGAACCGGCGGACATTGGCCTGGACGGTCTTGATGTCCTCGATGACCTGCGGGTCGAGGCTGTTCATGATCTCGGCGAGCTGCGCCTCGTCCAGCCGGAAGGACTCCGGTTCCCAGTGGTCGAAGCGCGCCGAGAGCTCGCGGACCGCCGCGTCGCCGCGGCTGCGGACGTCGGCGATCAGCTCGCGGACGGTCTGCGCGACGGCGTCGTTGCCGGAGGGGGCGGTGGACGGGGTGACAGCGGCCTTGATGGTGCGGGACACGCCGAGCTCCTCATTCAGGTGTGGATACGTATCCATTGGATACGTATCCACAGCATGGAAGGCGGATGACTCGATGGTCAAGGGGTGATTCATGAGCAGTTCGGAAACCGTTCACGCGAACAGGGCGCGGACGGTCCGCGCATCCGGTGGCCGGATGTGCCGCGGGACGGGGCGCGCCGCGGGGGCGGGCGCCCCGGGATCAGGCGGGCGGCGCCGTGGTGGAGCGCGGGACGAACTCCACCGGCAGGACCTCGTGCCGGTGCGGCAGGTCCGGGTGCTCCAGCCGGTCCAGCAGCAGCTCCACGCCGACCTGGGCGATCCGCTCCAGCGGCTGGCGCACCGTCGTCAGGTCGATGCGCTCCCACGCGGACAGCGGCACGTCGTCGCAGCCCACCACGCTCAGCTCCGCCGGTACCGCGACGCCCGCCGCCGCGGCCGCGTTCAGCGCGGCGTACGCCATCACGTCGTTGTGGCAGAACAGGGCCGTGGGCGGTTCGGCGCTCGCGAGCAGGCTGCGCACCGCGGCGTACGCGGTGGCGTAGTCGTAGGCTCCGTCGGCCTCCGCGAGGGCGACGCCCCCCGTCGCCGCCACCTTGTCGCGGAAGGCGCGGGAGCGCTGCTGGGCGGTGCTCGCCCCGGCCAGGCCGCGCACCATCGCGATCCGGCGGTGTCCGAGGTCCAGCAGGTGCCGCGCCGCGAGTTCGCCGGCGGCCGTGTTGTCGGCCTCGACCTGATCGGCCGGGAAGTCCGGGAGCGTGCGGTGGCACAGGACCAGCGGGATCCCGTGCGCCAGCAGCCGATGGGCGAGCGGATCCCGCTCGACCGCCGAGCTGAACACGACCCCGTCGACGCCTTCGCGGCGCAGGAGCGCCAGCCCCTCCTCGTCCGACATCACGTCGGTGACCAGCGACAGGCGCAGGCCGTGCTCGTGCAGGACGCGCTCGATCGCCTTGACCATCACGGGGTAGAACGGGTTCGTCAGATCGCGGATCACCACGCCGATCAGGCCGGACCGCGCGCCCACCAGGCTCCGCGCCGCCTGGCTGGGCTGGAAGTCGTACTTCGCGACCACCTCCAGCACGCGCCGCCGGGTCTCCGGGGCGACGCTCCCGCCGTTCAGGACGCGGGAGACCGTCGACTGTGCGACTCCGGCCTCCCGTGCGATCTGCACGCTCGTGACAGTGGGCCGTCGCGCCATGGGTTCCTACCTCCGGATCAGGTCGAGGCCAGCATAGGGATCCCCGTCCGGCCTTCGCTCCCGCGGTCGCGCGCCGGGCCCGGTCGCGCCGCCAGTGCGGCCGTCAACTCCCGTTCCGTACAAGCAAGTTGTGCGGGTCAGGAGACCGCATCGCAAAACCGGCCCCGGGTTTCTCGCATCGTGGAAAAGCATTGACGCATGATGGAAAACCCTGCTAAACGTTTCCCCCCCGGCCTTGAGTCGTACACCACGATGTACCCGAATGAGGAGGATCGTTGGGCTACTACGTCGGACGACGTCTGCTGGAAGTCGTCCCCACACTCTTCCTGATCGTGACGATCGTCTTCTTCCTCGTATTCATCGTGGGGGACCCGGTCGCGCTGATGCTCGGTGAGAACGCCACGCCCGAGCGGATCGCGGCGATTCGCGACGCGATGGGACTGGACGACCCGCTACCGGTCCAGTACTGGCATTACATCGTTTCCGCCGTCACCGGAGACTTCGGCGACTCGTACCAATACCATGAACCCGCCCTGGGAATCGTCCTGGAGCGTCTTCCCGCCACACTGATGCTCGCCATCGGGTCGATCGTCCTGGCCTTGGTCATCGCCATTCCGATGGGGGTTTGGGCGGCGATGCACCGGGGCGGTGCCGTCGACCACCTCGTTTCCTCGGTGTCGGTCGTCGCCAAGGCGGTGCCGAGTTTCTGGCTCGGCATTATGCTCATCATGCTGATCTCCGTGAACCTGGGCTGGCTCCCGGTCTCCGGCAGCGGCACCTGGGCCCACCTGGTGCTTCCCATGGTCACGCTCGGCACGGGCACCGCGGCCGAGATCACCCGGCTCGTGCGTTCGAGCATGGTGGAGATCCTCGGACAGGACTACATTCGAACCGCGTACGGCAAAGGCCTGCGTGAATCGTTCGTCGTCTTCAAACACGGCTTCAGCAACGCCTTCATTCCCGTCGCGTCGATCACCGTGCTCCAGTTCTCCGCGCTGCTCAGCGGCGCACTCGTCACCGAGGCCGTATTCGCGTGGCCGGGTCTCGGGCAGCTCCTGGTCAAAGCGGTGACCCAGCGGGACATGCCCATCGTGCAGGCGGCGGTCTTCGTCGTCGCGGTGATGGTCATCGGGCTGAGCATTCTGTCCGACATTTCCTTCAAGCTCGTGGACAGGCGGATCAACCTTGACTGAATCCCTCAGCCTTCCGCAGGCGCGCACCCGCGCGCGGACCGGGAAGGCCTTCCGGAACATTCCCTTTCCGGCCGTCGTCGGAATGGTTCTCGTGATCGTGCCGGCCGTCGTCGCGATATTCGCACCGTGGATCATGCCGCACGACCCCGCGGCGATCGACCCGTCGCGGGCGCTCATCCCGCCGCTCCCGTTCGAGGGGAGCGACCCGGCCTATCTGCTGGGCACCGACAACCTCGGCCGCGACATGCTCAGCCGCCTCATCGACGGCTCGCGCATCTCGCTGCTGGTCGGGGTGCTCGGTGTGGTCCTCGCCGGATCGATCGGCCTGGTGGCCGGCCTGCTCGCCGGCTACTACGGACGGTTCGTCGACGCGGCGATCATGCGCCTGGTGGACGCGCTCCTCGCCATCCCCGGCATCCTGCTGATCCTCGTCATCCTCGGCGTGGTGAAGCCCGGCCTGACGACGCTCGTCGTCGTGCTCGGCCTGACGAACTGGGTGGTCTACGCCCGTCAGATCCGGGCGGAGGTCCTGGAGATCCGCGAGCGCCTGTTCGTCGAGGCGGCGAAGAACTTCGGGGTGTCGCACACGCGGATCCTCGTCCGGCACATCACGCCGAACGTCATGCCGACGTTCATCGTCCTCTCCACGCTGAGCGTGGCGACCATCATCATCACGGAGTCGTCCCTCAGCTTCCTGGGCCTGGGGGTGCAGCCCCCCGACGTCTCCTGGGGGCTGATGCTCACCAGCGGACGCGACTACATCACCAACGCGTGGTGGCTCAGCACGCTGCCGGGCCTGGCGATCGCCGGCACGGTGCTCGGAATCCTGCTCCTCGGCGACTGGCTGCGGGACGCGCTCGACCCGCGACTGGGGGTGTGAACCATGCACGGAAACGAACCCATGCTCAGCATCCGCGACCTCCGCGTGAAGGCGGAGAAGCACGACCTCACGCTCGTCGACGGCGTGTCGCTCGACATCGGTGCCGGCGAACGGGTGGCCCTGGTGGGCGAATCCGGATCCGGCAAGAGCCTCACCTGCATGTCGATCATCAAGCTGCTGGCGAGGGGACTGCGGATCTCGGGCGGCGAGATCGCCTGGCAGGGCGAGGACATCACCCGGGTCTCCGCGGGCCGGATGCGGCAGCTGCGGGGCCGGGAGATCTCGATGATCTACCAGGAGCCGCTGACCTCGCTCAACCCGGTCCTCTCGATCGGGAACCAGCTGGGCGAGGCCGCCAAGCACGTCTCCGCGTCGCGCGCCGATGTGCTGTCGATGCTCGACCGGGTCGGATTCGACAAGCCGGAGCGGGTGCTGCGGCAGCGCCCCCACGAGCTGTCGGGCGGGATGCGCCAGCGCGTGATGATCGCGATGGCGCTGCTGGGCCGGCCCCGGCTGCTCCTCGCCGACGAGCCCACGACGGCGCTCGACGTCACGGTGCAGGACCAGGTGCTGAAGCTCATCTACGACATCACCGTCGAGACGGGCACCGCCCTGCTGCTGGTGAGCCACGACCTCAACGTCGTGCGCCGGATCGCGGACACGGTCGCGGTGCTGTACACCGGGCGGATCGCGGAGAGCGGGCCGACCGAACGGGTGCTGTCCGAGCCCAGGCACCCGTACACCGACGCCCTGCTGCGCTCGGTCCCCTCGCTCGGGTCGAAGGCCGACCGGCTCACCGCCATCCCCGGACGGGTGCCGACGCCCGGCGAGTGGACGGACGGCTGCCGGTTCGCCTCGCGCTGCGAACTCGCCACCGGGGCCTGCGCCGAGAAGCCGATGTTCACGGAGTTCCAGGCGCAGGCAGCGGCCTGCTGGCACACCGACAGCCTGATCGAGTCGAAGGGCGCACGATGACCACCGACACCGCGCTGCCGGACACGTCCTCGGACGCGGCCGTCCACGTCACGGCCCTGTGCAAGACCTTCCGCGTCGCGGACGGGTTCTTCGGCCGCAAGAAGGACTTCGCCGCGGTGCGCGACGTCGACCTGTCCGTGCCCAAGGGCGCCACGCTGGGCGTCATCGGGGAGTCGGGCTCCGGGAAGACCACGGTCGCCCGGATGCTGGCGGGACTGCTGACGCCGACCTCGGGTGACATCCTGGTCACCGGCGCACCGGTCTTCGACGCCAAGGGGCGTACGACGGCCGCGGGGCGCACCGCGGCGCAGATGGTGTTCCAGGACCCGTACTCCGCGCTGAATCCGCGGATGAACGTGCGCTCCATCCTCGCCGAGCCGCTGACCGTGGCGCCGCGCGCGAGCCGGCCGGAGATCGCCCGGCGGGTGGCCGAACTCACCGACCAGGTCGGCATGTCGGCCTCCGCGCTGGAGAAGTACCCGCACGAGTTCTCGGGCGGGCAGCGGCAGCGCCTGGTGATCGCCCGCGCACTGGCGCGCAAGCCCCAGGTGCTGATCTGCGACGAGCCGGTCTCCGCGCTCGACGTCTCGATCCAGAGCCAGATCCTCAACCTCCTCAAGGACCTCCAGGACGAGCTGGGCCTGACCTACGTCTTCATCGGCCACGGGCTGGAGAGCGTCCACTTCATGAGTGACCGGATCAGCGTCATGTACAAGGGCGCGGTCGTCGAGCACGGCACGGCGGACGACATCCTCCACCGCCCCGGCCACGAGTACACCCGGCGGCTCATCGAGTCCTCGCGGGCGCAGCCCTTCAAGACCCGCTGACCGTCCCACCGCAGCCGGGCCCGCCGGCCTCAGCGGGAGCAGACGAAACGTTTCGTGAAAGGACCGACCATGAAGAAGAGACTCACCGCGGCACTGGCCGTGGCCGCCCTGCCGATGGCCGGGTGCATGCCGGTGTCGAGCGGCGCGGCCGAGGGCGGCGGGCAGAAGGACACCCTCGTGTTCGCCCAGAACGTCGATCCGCGCAACCTCGACCCGCAGAACGCCGTGCAGACGTCGGCGGACCGCATCAACCGGAACATCTACGACCGGCTGTTCACCAGGGACCGGTCGATGAAGATCGTTCCCCAGCTGGTGACCGACTACAAGCAGGTCGACGAGGAGACCTGGACGTTCCAGCTCCGCCAGGACGTCAAGTTCCAGGACGGGTCGCCGCTGACCGCCAAGGACGTCGTGTTCACCATCCACCGCCTGAAGGACCCCGCGCTGCTGGAGGCCCGGTGGTACGAGCAGATCGCCGACGCCACGGCGGTCGGCGACCACGAGGTGCGGATCAAGACCAAGGGCGCGATGCCGACCCTGCTCGCGGTGCTGGCGAAGAGCGGCGCCGACATCGTCCCGTCGGCCTTCATCGAGAAGAACGGCATCGACGCGTTCGTGAAGGCCCCCTTCGGGTCCGGCCCGTACAAGTTCGTCGACTGGAAGCGCGACGACCGCGTCACCCTGGAGCGCAACGACGCCTACTGGGGCGGCGCCCCGAAGTGGAAGCGCGTCGAGGTCCGCACCATTCCCGAGAACTCCACGCGCGTCTCCGAACTCCTCACCGGTGGCGTCGACGTCGCGACCGACGTCCCGGTGATCGACTGGAAGCGCGTCGACGCGGGCAAGACCGCGATGGAGCTGGGTGAGACGACCCGGGTGATGCTGCTCGTCCTGCGCCTGGACGACCAGTACGCGACGAAGGACCCCCGGGTCCGCGAGGCGATCGACCTCGCGATCGACAAGAAGGCGATCGTCGACACGCTCTTCGGCGGCAAGGCGACGCCGGTGCGCACGCGCGCCCCGAAGACGGTGTTCGGTGGGGACCCGTCCCTCTACAACACCTCCGCGTACGACCCCGAGCGGGCGAAGAAGCTGGTGCAGGAGGCGGCCGCGGACGGCCGCGGCGTGAAGCTGCACTACAGCGCGTCGCGCGGAACCTACCCGATGGACGCCGAGCTCGCCGAGATGGTCACCGCGATGCTCAAGAAGGCCGGCTTCACCGTCGAGCTGGAGATCCTGGAGGGCGGCGCCTTCGGGGACATCTACAGCAAGTACACCAACAAGGACGTCTACCAGGTCGCCTTCGCGGACGGCCTGATGGACTCCTCGTACGCGCTCCAGGGCTTCTCCACCGTCCTGGGAAAGCCCCGGATGGGATACAGCAACCCGAAGGTCGACGAGCTGCTCGCCCAGGCCAACCGGACGATGGACGAGGCCCAGCGCAAGACGGCGTACTACGAGGTGCAGAAGATCATCGCCGACACGGACCGGCCGATGGTGTCCCTGTACACCCAGCCCGCGGCGTTCGGCGTCTCGAAGGACGTGAAGTTCACGCCGCGCGCCGACGACGGGTTCGTGTTCGACGACGTGGCGCTCGCGAAGTAACGCCGGGGATCCGGCCGGCGCGGGTGCCGTCCGGAACCCCCTGCCGAATCGATGTGGGAAGGAGAAATCACCATGGGGGCCATTGATTCGAACGGCGGTGGCCGGCGAACGCCCGGCGCCGTGCAGTCGATCAGCAGGGCGTTCGCGGTCCTGGAGGCCGTGGTCGACAGCGAGGACCCGATCGGGGTCTCCGACCTGGCCCGGTGCAGCGGCCTCCCGGTCGGCACGGTCCACCGCCTGGCCCAGACCCTCCACGAACTCGGCTACGTCCGCAAGGACGAGCACAGCAAGTACCTGCCCGGGCCGCGCCTGTTGAAGCTGGCCAAGAGCAACCAGCAGGCGATCGCGGTCGTCGCCCAGCCCTACCTCGACGACCTCGCCAAGCGCTACGGGGAGTCGGTCGCCGTCGGCACGCTGAACGGGGACTACGTCGTCTACCTGGCCAAGACGCCGGGGTCGCGGTCGATCAGGATCTACACGAGCCTGGACGAGCCCGTGTACCCGCATTCCTCGGCGATCGGGAAGATGCTGCTCAGCGAACTCGCCGAGGACCGGGTCCGCCTGATCCTCGGTCACACGCGGATGCCGCGCTTCACCGACTCGACCATCACCGATCCGAACGCCCTGCTCGCCGAGCTGGCCGCCGTGCGCGCCCGCGGGTTCGCCGTCAACGAGGGGGAGCAGGAAGCGGGGATGCGGTGCGTGTCCGTCGCCATCCCCTTCGAGGGGCAGCAACTCGGGTTCTCGCTCTCCGCCCCGACCCTGCGGATGTCCGACGCGGTGCTCGCCGAGATCGTCACGGGCCTGAAGCGGGCCGCCATCGCCCTCGCCGCGGAGCTGGACGGCGCACGAGGCCTTTCACAGAAGGAGATCCACGGCAAGTGAACAGCGTCACGACCACGAACAGCGTCACGACCACCAACAACGGCAAGGACACCTCGTCCACCGTCGTCATCGGCGGAGGGATCGCCGGTGTGACCACCGCCTTCCACCTGGCGCGCCGCGGAGCCCGGGTCACGCTCGTCGACGACGGCGGGTTCGGCCAGGCGACCGCGGCCAGCGCGGGGATCATCGCTCCCTGGGTGTCCTCCTCCGAGGGCGGCTTCTACGAGGCCTACGCCGCCGGCGGCAACTACTACCCCGAGTTCCTGTCGCAGCTGGAGACGCTCGGGATCCCCGAACTCGGGTACCGCCGATCCGGCGCGCTGATGGTGAGTGCGGACGCCGCCGAGGTCGACGCCGTCGAGGAGCGGATCGCCGGCCGCGTGCGCGACGCCGGACCGGTGGCGGGAACCGTCGAACGGGTGGACGGCGCCCGCGCGCAGCGGCTGTTCCCGGCGCTCGCCCCCGGGCTGAGCGGACTGCTGGTCACGGGCGGCGGCCGGGTCGACGGCCGGATCCTCCGTGACGCGGCCCTGACCGGGGCGATCGCGTTCGGCGCCCGGCACCTGGTCGACTCGGTCATCGGCCTCGACTCCTCGGCGGCCGGCTGGCGGGTGCGGACGACGACGGCGGACCTCGACGCCGACGCGGTCGTGGTGGCCGCGGGTGCGCGCGTCACCGATCTGCTCGGCAGGCTCGACCTCCGCGCCGGCATCAGCCCGCAGCGCGGGCAGATCGTCCACCTCGGCCTGCCCGGCGTCAACACCTCCCCGTGGCCGACCCTCCACCCGTTCGCCGACCACTACATGACGCCCTTCGACGGCGGCCGGATCGCCGTCGGGGCCACCCGCGAGACCGGAAGCGGATTCGACGCGAGGGTGACCGCGGCCGGGCAGCTGTCGGTGCTGAGCAAGGCCCTTGAGCTCGCACCGGGTCTGGCGGAGGCGACCGTGCTGGAGACCCGGGTGGGCATCCGCCCCATGTCGGACAGCCAGCTGCCGCTGGTCGGCCGGGTGCCCGGCGAGGACGGCCTCTGGCTGGTCGCCGGCTACGGCGCGGGCGGGCTGACGATGGGTCCGCTGCTCGGCGACGCCGTCGCGCGCGACGTGCTGGGCGAGGCGGCCCCCGAACTGGACGCCTTCACCGTGGCGGTGGAGCGGCGGGCCGGTGGGGGACGGGCCCGATGACGATCGCCTCGCACGAGTACCGCCGGTCGTGGGTCGAGGTCGCGGGCGGCCGGTCCACGGTCGGGGTGTGGGAGCCGGTGGCGCCCCCGCCCGGACCGGTGCCCACCGTCTGCGCGATCCACGGCATCACCTCGAACCACCTCTTCCTCGCCGGCCTCGCCGCCGCACTGCCGGGCGTCCGGGTCATCGGCCCCGACCTTCGGGGGCGGGCGGGTTCACGGCACCTCGGCGCCCCGTACGGGATGCGGGCGCACGCGGAGGACGTGCTGGCCGCGGTCGAGGCCTTCGCCGAGCCCGGGGCGGTGACCCTGGTCGGCCACTCCCTCGGGGGGTTCGTCGCGATGACCCTCGCGGGGCTCGTCGCCGGGGAGCCCGCGGCCGCGGAGCACCGCTTCCCGGGGCTCGTCCTCATCGACGGGGGGCTTCCCCGGCCGCCCCGGACCGCCGGGGCGGCCGCCGCCGAGAACCTGCTCGCCGCCGTGGGGCCGGCCGCCCGCCTCTCCATGGTGTTCGCCGGCGCCGACGAGTACCTGGACTTCTTCCGCGCCCACCCGGCCTTCGCCGACGGGGTGGACCCGGTGGCGCGGGAGAGCTTCGGCTACGACCTGGTCGCCGAGGAGGGTGGCGGCTACCGCGCCTCCACCTCGATCGAGGCGATGCGGGCGGACTCCGACGACGTGTACGGCGCACCGGACTTCGGCCGCGGCGTGGAGCGCGTCATGGGGGACCCCGCCCGCCGGCGCGACGTCCACCTGATCGTCGCGGAGAGCGACCTGGTCGCCGCCCGCCCCGGCCTCTACACGGCCGAGATCCTCGACGGCTACCGGCGGCGGTGGCCCGGCGTACGGATCACCGAGGTCCCGGACACCAACCACTACGACATCCTGCTCTCCGGCCACGGCATCCGCGCCTGCGCCGAAGCGGTGCTCGCCACTTTCGCCACTCCCGGCGACGACCGCGGCTGATCCTCCAGCCGCCCACCGGGACGCGGCCGGCACCGGCGACCGCCTCGCCGGGCACCGCCGGCGGCCCGCGACCACCGCGCGCCGCGACCACCGCGCGCCGCGACCACCGCGCGCCGCAGGCCCCGTGACCAACCGTGCCCGGGCCCCTGCCGACCGGTCCCGCGTCCCCGGCCCGATCTTCCGGCGACACCCGCCGGACCACCGCAGCGGACAACGCGCTGCCCAGAAAGGAACACCGCACATGCCTCTCTTCGACCCTGCCACCACCGCCCTCGTCTGTATCGACCTCCAGGGGGCCAACCTCTCGCACGGGGCCGCGCCGTACTCCCCGGAGGAGGTGCTCGACCAGAGCCTGCGGCTGCTGGCGGCCGCGCGCGCCGCCGGATCGCTGGTGGTCCACGTCCGCACCTCCTTCCTCCCCGACGAGTCGGACTCGCTGCAGCCGCTGCGCATCGAGCAGATGCGCCCGGCGCGGCCGCACCGCGAGCCGGGGTGGGACCAGCTGCTGCCGGAGGTCGCGCCCACGCCGACCGAGCCGGTGATCGCGAAGCGCAGCTGGAACGCGTTCCACGGGTCCGACCTGGACGTGCAGCTGCGCCGGCACGGGATCACGACGATCGTCCTGGCGGGGATGTCCACCAACTTCGGCGTCGAGGGCACCGGTCGAGCCGCCTACGAGCACTACTACAACGTGGTGTTCGCGAACGAGGCGATGTCCTCGGTCACGGCGGAGGGCCATGAGTTCTCGGTGGCGAACATCCTGCCGCTGATCGGCGTGGTGCGCTCGGTCGACGAGGTCGTCGGCGCCTTCGCGGGCAGCAGGGTGAACGACGAGGTCGCCGTCTGACCCCGGCCCCCGCCGGTGCGAGCGCCTGCCCGAAGGCCGCTCGCCCTTGAACGAGCCGCGCCCGGTTCCAGCACCCCACCGGGCGCGGCTCACCCCGGTCCGTGCGTCCGCCCCCGGCGCGCCGCCCTCCAGCGGCGGGTTCCGCCCGAGGGGGCCTGCGCCGCCGGGCAGGGCCGGGCCTGCGGGGAGGCGGTCTCCCGGGCTTCAGCCGCGCAGGGCGGCGACGGCCTTCTCGATGCGCCGCCGGCGCGTGTCGGGCCGCTTCGCGCTCTCGACGGCGCGCACGTGCTCGCGCTTGCGGCTCTGGGTGAGGTTGTCGTAGGCGGCGCGGGCGACGGGGTCGTCGTCCAGGGCCCGGGCGAAGTCCGGGGGCTCGACGGCGACGCGCGGCAGGGTGTCGAGCTCCACCTCGACCTCGACCTCGTCGCCGATCGCGACACCCGCGGCCCGCCGGTCGGCGTTGCTGAGGCCGAGCAGGTGGCGGCCGCGCAGCAGGGCGACCCGGCTGTTCCAGGAATGCCCGTTGAGCGTGATCGTCACCGGCGGACGCGCGCCCCCGCCGAGGGCCGCCACCACCTCGGGCGGAACCTCCAGGCCCCGCATGGGCTCGGGGGGCTCGACCTGGGCGCGAAACTTCATGGTCCTTCTCCTGGTGTTCCATCGACTCGCCGCGGATCCGGGACCCGCGCCGTGCGCCGGGACGGCACGGTAGGCGCCGTCCCGGGCGGCTGCGGGGCAGGGGGTTCGGCTACTCGGCGTAGGGCTGGTCGGTTCCCTGGGCGCTGTAGCCGAGGCTCCAGACATAGCCGTCCGGGTCGGCGAAGGTGCCGCCGTACCCGCCCCACGGCAGCGCACCGGCGGGCTTGAGGACCGTGGCGCCGGCCTCCTGGGCCTCCGCCATGATCTCGTCGACCCGGGCCTCACTGCGGACCACGTAGGTCAGGACCAGCCCGCTGAAGCCGCTGCCTTCCGGGTCCGTGCCCACCTGGCCGGCCAGGCCCTTGCGGTCGTAGAAGCCGACCGGCGAGGCTCCGTCCGACTCGAAGAACACCGAGATGCCGTAGTCGTTCTGGATCTTCCAGCCGAGCCCCTCGGTGTAGAACCGCTTGGCCCGGTCCATGTCCCGGACACCGAGGAGGATCGAGCTGACGTGCGCCTTCATGACGTGCTCCTTGCACTGTGGATGTGTTGTACACCCGCCGCATGCGGCGGACCGGCGGATGCCCGGCCCGTCCGGGGTGCGGCGGAAGGGGTGGTTGCCGTGGTCATCACGCTAGGGGCGGCGTGGTGGCCGGGGCTTCTCGATTCCTGACCGGTCTTGCGACCTGCTTCGCCACGCACGCCGGCATCCCCGCCAGCGTGACCGCCGCGCCCGCGTGGCGGGTCGGCCCGGCGCTGTCGGCGCGGTCGCTCTCCGTGGCCGCGGTGTCCGCCGTGTCCGCCGCAGCCGCCTCCTCCGCAGCCGCCTCCTCCGCCGCTTCCGCAGCCTGGCGGCGGAAGGCCCCGGGCGGCATGCCGACCAGCTCGGTGAAGCGGGTGGTGAACGTGCCCAGCGACGCGCAGCCGACCGCGAAGCAGACCTCGGTGACGCTGAGGTCGCCCCGCCGCAGCAGCGCCGTCGCCCGCTCGATGCGGCGCGTCATCAGGTACGCGTACGGCGACTCGCCGTAGGCGGCCCGGAACTGCCGACTCAGGTGTCCGGCGGACATGCAGGCCTCGCGGGCGAGCGCCTCCACGTTCAGCGGCTGCGCGTACTCCCGGTCGATCCGATCGCGGACGCGGCGCAGCCGCGCGAGATCCGCCAGGCGCTGCGCCTGGACGCGTGCACGCCGCCATTCCGGCTCACACATGAGAAGTCCCCCTCTGCCTCTCGTCTCTTCCCGGACCGGCCGAGCAGGCCCCTCCGCCCCTCAGCGCAGCTCCTGGATGCGGACCAGGTTGCCCGCGGGGTCGCGGAAGGCGCAGTCGCGGACGCCGTACGGCTGCTCGGTCGGTTCCTGGACGACCTCGGTGTCACCGGCCTGCACCTTCTCGAACACGGCGTCGAGGTCGGGGGTGGCCAGCAGGATCCAGCCGTAGGTGCCCTTGGCCATCATCTCGGTGACCGTGCGGCGCTCGTCCTCGGTGATGCCGGGATCGGAGGCGGGCGGCGCCAGCAGGATCGAGGTGCCCGGCTGACCGGCCGGGCCGACGGTGATCCAGCGCATCCTGCCCTGCCCGACGTCGCTGCGGACCTCGAAGCCGAGGACGTCGCGCCAGAAGGCGACCGACGCGTCCGGGTCGTCGTGCGGAAGGACCGTCGTGTGAATGGTGATCTCCATGACGAGAACGCTAGAGGCAACCCTGTGGACCGCGCTTCTCGATTCCTGATCGATCCGGACGCGCCCCGGCAGTCCGCCGAGGGAGGGTGGCGGACCGCGGCGCGGGGTCATTCCACCAGGGCGGCGGCCATCCGGCGGACCAGGTCGCGGCGCTGCGCGGCGTCGGCGAGGTCCACCACGGTCAGCACATCCGGGTTGGCCGCCGGCCACAGCATCGCGAGGTGGACGAGCAGGGCGAACAGGACCTGGGGTTCGAAGCGGGTCGAGACCGCGCCCCTGGCCTGCGCCGCGGCGATGGCGGCGCTCCTGGTGCGCACCTCGGCGACGCCGAGGTCGGTGAGCGCGCCGTCGTGCTCCAGGCGCTGCCAGGTGATGATCCGGGCCATGTCCGGGTCCCGGGCGTAGAGGTCGCTCAGGTCGGCCGCGAAGCCGGGCAGGTCGTCGGCGTCGAGCGGCACGCTCGTGACGACGCGCTCGACCAGTTCGTTCCAGACCGCGTCGAACAGCCCGGCCTTGTTCCCGAAGTAGTGGTAGATCTGCGCCTTGTTGCTCTGCGCGGCGGCGGCGATGCGGTCGACGCGGGCGCCGTTCAGCCCGTGCGCGGCGAACTCGGCCCGGCCGGCCGCGATGAGTCTCCGCCTGGTGGCCTCGGCGTCGCGCTCCATGTGCCCTGCTCCTCACTCACTGAGCATGTACTTGACTCGTTCACGATCACCCAGTCTAATCAACTAACCGTCTAGTTGAGAGCGGCCGCGGTCGCACACCTTGCGGGCAGGGGAGGGAACCGGTCATGGAGCCGGGTGTGGTGAGGGTCGGTCAGGTCGGGGGCGGTCGGAGCGCTCCCTCGGCCGCGGGCCTGATCGGCCGGGAGGACGAACTGTCCCTGCTGTCGGCCTTCGTGACCGCCTCCGAGGGGCGGGCGCTGGTGCTGCGCGGCGAGGCGGGGGTGGGCAAGAGCGCCCTGGTCGGCCACGCGGCCGCGCTCGCCGTCCGGGAGGAGCACGTGCTGATCCGGGCCACGGGGGCGGAGGCCGAGGCGGAACTGCCGTTCGCCGGGCTGCACCAGTGCCTGTACCCCGTGCTGGACCGCGCCGCCCGCCTCGACGCGCGGCACCGGGCCGCCCTCGACGTGGTGTTCGGGCACGGCACCGGCGAGCCGCCGTCCGTCATGGCCCTGGGCATCGCCGTGCTCGACCTGCTCTCCCTGGTCAGGGCCGGGCGGCCGCTCACGCTGCTGATCGACGACGGCCACTGGATGGACGACGCCAGCGCCGAGGTGTGCGGGTTCGTCGCCCGCCGGCTGTCGGCCGGTCCGGTGCGGATGCTGATCGCCCTGCGGGCCGAGGAGCGCTCCGCCTTCGACAACGCCCGCCTGCCCGAACTGCCGGTGGTGCCGCTGTCGGACCGGGCCGCCGAACGGCTCCTGGAGCTGCACCGTCCGCAGCTCGACGCACGCGCCCGCCGTACCGTCCTCGACCACGCCCGGGGCAACCCGCTGGCCCTGCACGAGCTGCCGGCCCGCCCGGCCGCGCCGCACCCCGGAGGCGACCTGCCGGGGGACACCGGCGTCCCGCTGCCCCGGCGCATCCAACTCCTCTACAGCGCCCGGATCGAGCGGCTGGCACCCGCTGCCCGCGCCGAGCTGCTGCGGGGCGCCCTCGACGGCACCGCGGGGCGGCCGGCGGGCCTCGACGAGGGCGTCCGGTACCGGATGCGCGAGGTCGGGCAGGCCGTCGCGTCCGGTCTGCTCGACCTCGACGCGGCCGGCGGCGACCCCGTCTTCCGGCACCCCCTGGTGCGCTCCGCCGTGGTCCAGCTGGCGACGCCCGAGCAGCGCCGCGCGGCCCACGCCGAACTGGCGGGCGTCCACCGGGCGGACGTCGAGCGGCACGCCGGCCATCTCGCCGCGGCGGCCGTCGACCCCGACGAGACCGTCGCGGCGGCGCTGGAGGCGGCGGCCCGCTCCGCGACCCGGCGCGGTGGCGCAGCCGCCGCGGTCAGCTGGCTGACCCGCGCGGCCGAGCTGAGCGAGCGGCCCGCCCTGGGCGCCCGGCGGCTCGCCGACGCGGCCTACATCGCCGGCCAGGCGGCCCTGTTGGACGAGGCCCAGCGGCTGCTCCACCGCTCGGACCCGCGTCCCGGCGCCGCCGAGCCACTGGCGGCCGTCCTCACCTCCGCACACGCCGACTTCGTCCAGTCGGGAGCGGTCCGGCCCGCCTTCCACCGGCTCGCGGCGGCGATCGAGCGCGGGCCGGACGGCGCGGAGCACACCGCGGAGCACACCGGTGACGAGACCCTGGCCCGCGCCGCCGACGCGCTGGTCACCATGGCCCACTACGCGGGCGACCCCGCCCTGTGGCAGCGGACCGGGCGCATCCTGGAGGCCCTCGGTGACCGGGTCCACCCGCTGACCGCGATGTACCTGGACGCGAGCGCCGTGGCGCGCAGCGGTGTCGGCCTGCGGGCGCGCGTGGAGCAGGCGTTCGCCGACCCGGCGAACCAGGCGCCCTGGGACCTGGCCCGGCTGGGGGTCTGCGCGTCCCACGTCGACGTCCTGTACCAGTACCGCACCCAGCTGGGGCGCGCCGTCGAGCGCGAGCAGGAGGCCGGCGCGGTGTCGAGCGTCATGGTCCTGCTGCGGATGCTGATGATGGACCGGATGTACTCGGGGGAGTGGGAGGAGTCGCGCCGGACCGCGCAGCGGGCGCTGGAGCTGGCCGTCGCGCACGGCCACGTCCTGCTCGCCTACCACGCCCGCGCCTGCCTGGGGCAGCTCGTGGCCCGGCAGGGGCGGCTCGACGAGGCGCGGGAGCTCCAGGCGGCCGTGGACGCCTGGGCGCGGCCGCGCGGCGTGGGCCTGCTCACCCAGATCACCGAGGCGATCGCCACCGGGGTGGCGCTCACCGAAGGCGACTTCGAGGAGGCCTACCTGTACGCCATCGGCATGACGCCGCCGGGCAGCTTCGACCGCCACGCCCATCAGATCGCTCCCCGGGCGCTGCTCGAACTGGCGGAGGCCGCGCTGTACAGCGGCCGTCGCGACCAGGCGCGCCGGCACGCGGTGGCGGCGTGCGAGGCGGGCCTGCCGGAGGCGTCGCCCCGACTGGCCCTGTCCACCTACGGCGCCCTCGCGATGACGGCGGACGACCTGGCGGAGGCCGCCGAGACCTACGCGCGCGTCGAGGCCTACCCCGAGGCCCGGAACTTCCCCTTCGAACTGGCGCGGATCCGACTGGCGCACGGCATCAGGCTGCGGCAGCTGAGGGCGCCTCGGGCGGCCCGGCAGGCCCCGCTGCTGCTGGCCGCGGAGGAGTTCAACCGGCTCGGGGCGAAGGCCTGGGAGGAGCGCGCCCGCGTCGAACTGCGGGCGATCGGCCTGCCCCTGGGCCCGGCGACCCCGGAACTCGGGGTCCTGACCTGGCAGGAGCGCCAGATCGCCGAACTCGCCGCGAGCGGCCTCACGAACAAGGAGATCGGCGAGCGGACCCGGACCTCCCCGCGCACCGTCAGCTCCCACCTCTACCGGGTCTTCCCCAAACTGGGCGTCACGTCGAGGGCCGCGCTGCGCGACGCGCTGAACCGGGCACCCGCGGCCGACGGGACCGCCGGGCGCGGGTGAGGGCCCGGGAGGCGGCCGGCCTCCTCCCCCCCCGCCCGGAGCGTCGCGGTCGGCTGATGGCCGAGCGGGTCCAGCGCCTGTCGAAGGACACGCCGGCCGACCGGGAGGCCCGAAGGCCTACACGGTGGCGGCGATCCAGCCGACGGTCTCGGTGGTGTGGGGGCCGTCGGACAGGACGGTGCCGCGGCCGACGAGTTCGTTGAGGCGGATCTTGAAGCCGGTGGTGGTCACGTCGGCGATGCGCAGGCCGGGGGTGTCGGGGCCGTTGAAGGTCTGGACGAACGGGATCACGATCACCTCCGTGCCGTTGGGGAAGGGGGTGGGGAAGGTGACCTGGGTGAAGGTGGAGGTGTCGCCGCCGGTGGTCGCCGAGCGGCTGTTGGAGTTCAGCTGCAGCCTGCCCGTCTGGATCATGCTCATGGTCTCCCGCCTTTCGTTGCGCCGGTGTCCCGTCCGGGGACCAAGGGGGAGTTGCCCGTATTGATCCTGGTTTAGAGCACAAGTCGCCGATAAGGGCGAACTGTTCTTGTGCGACTTGTCAAGAGCGGTGCGGCGGGCTAGCTCGCGTTCCCCCGAACGGACGGATTGTCAAGCCCGCACCGGATTCGCCCGTTCAGCAGTAGCCTCGGCGGTAACGACGGGCGTGGAGGCGTGAATTGGAGGCGACGGTGGCCGACGGGGGCCAGGGCGACGGTCCGTTGCACGAGCGCGAGGCCGAGATCCGGTCGGCCGGGCGGGCGGTCGAGGCGCTGACCCGGCCCGCCGGGGCGGCGCTCGGGGAGCTGCTGGTGTACACCGGCGCGGCGGGGCTGGGCAAGACGGCGGTGCTGACCGAGGTCCGCCGGGAGGCGGGCCGGGCGGGGTGCACGGTGCTGTTCGCCCGGGGCGGGGAGCGGCAGCGGCACGAGCCGTTCCGGGTGGTGCGCCAACTGCTCCAGCCGGTGCTGGCGGCCCTGTCCGACGAGGACCGGGCGCACGTCCTCGGGCCCTGGGAGGACATCGTCGGTCCGGCGGTGGGCCTGCTGCGGCCGGCCGGGCAGCTCGATCCGCAGGGGGTGCGGGACGGGCTGGACTTCGTCCTCACCCGCCTCGTCCAGCGCCGATCGCCGTTGGTCGTGATCGTCGACGACCTGCACTGGGCGGACGCGGAGTCGCTCGGCTGGCTGGCCGGCTTCGCGGTGGGCGCGCGCGAACTGCCCGCGCTGCTGGTGCTCGCCTGCCGGGACGAGTTCCCCGACGAGGCGCTCACGCTCCAGCGCGGCCTCGTCGGCCGGGCCGACCGGCGGCACGACCTGCGGCCGCTCCAGCCGGCCTCGGTCGCCCGGCTGGTCCGCGCCGCGCTGGGCGCGGGGGCCGAGGACGCCTTCTGCCGCCACGTCTGGGCGGTCACCGCCGGCAACCCGTACGAGACCACCGCCCTGCTGCGCGAGGTGGCCGACCAGCGGCTCGACCCGATCGAGGAGAGCGCCGCCCAGCTGCGCGAACTCGCCGCGGGCACGCGCGGGATGACGCTCCGGCACTGGCTGGAGAAGATCGGCCCGACCGCCGTGCGGTTCGCCTGGGCGGCGTCCATGCTGGGCACCGACATCCGCCCGGACCTCGCCGCCGTGATCTGCGCCCAGGGCCCGGAGACCGCCGCCGAGTCCGTGCGCGAGCTGCGCCGCCACGGGGTGCTGGTCGGTACCGCGGGCGGCCGGCTGGAGTTCGTCCACCCGCTGATCGCCACCTCGGTCTACCAGTCGATGCCCTCCGCCACCCGCACCGGGATGCACGGCGTCGCCGCCGTCGAGACCGAGAACGCCGGACTCGGCCTGCTGACGGCGTCCCGGCACCTGCTGGAGACGCTGCCGGAGGGGGACGGCGCCGTCGTCGGCAAGCTGCGCCGGGCGGCCCGCGAGCACCTGGCCATCGGCGCCCCCGAGGCGGCCCAGCGCTGCCTGCGCCGCGCCATGAGCGAACCGCCCGCCGACGAGGACCGGGCCGAGGTGCTCTACGAACTCGGCTGCTCGGCGCTGCTCACCGACCCGGCGACCACGGTCAACCAGCTGCGCCTGGCCCTCGCGGACCCGCACGGGCTCGGCCCCGAGCGCCGGGTCGACGCGACCTTCCGGCTCGCCCAGGCCCTCGCCCACAGCAACCGGCTCGGCGACGCCGCCGCCGTGTGCGCGGAGGCCGCCGCCCGTACCTCCCCCGGCCCGGGCCGCCTGCGCCTGGAGGTCGCCCACTTCATGTTCGCCGCCTTCCAGTCCGAGGACGCGGACGGCCCGGGCCGCTCCCGCAGGCTCGCGGAGTTCGACCGGATGCTGGAGACGGTCGGCATGGCGTTCGGCGACGTCGCGGCGGACGGCTCGGCCGCCGCCGGGACCGCCACCTCCACGGGCCCCGCCGCCGGGACGCGGGGCGGACCGCTCCCGAACAAGGCCCTCTTCGAACAGAACGGCCTGGCACAGGCGGTGGCCGTCCTGCGCTGCTGGGACCTCACGCTGCGCGGGGTGGACCGCGAGGAGGCGATCGCCTTCGCCGACTCCGCGCTGCCCGGCGGCCGCCTGCCGCTCAGCCTCGGCTGGACCAACACCGTCTGGGGCTTCGAGCTGCCCGGGATCCTCGGCATCAGCTACCTCTACGCCGACCGGGTCGACCGGGCGGAGGAGCTGTTCACCGAGGCGGTCCGCGCGTACGAGGTCGCCGGGTGGAGCGGCGGCCACCTCGGCTTCGCCTACCTGCTGACCGGCATGCTCAGGTTCCGCTGCGGCGCCCTGGCGGAGGCGGAGGACTACCTGCGCCGGGCGCTGCGGATCGCCGAACGGATCGGTCCTGGCGTACCGCTGCACTGGGACGCGGTCGGGGCGCTGGCCGAGACCGTGGCCGCGCGCGGCCGGGTGACCGAGGCGCTGGAACTCGCGCACGAGCACGCCTTCGGCCCGCCGTACCCGACGGTGATGGTGCTGCCCGACGCCCCCACCCTGTACGGCCGCCTCCTGCTGGCCCGGGGCGACGCGGCCGGCGCGGCCGAGACGCTGACCGCCGCCGGTGCGGCCCTGGACGCGCGCGGGTGGCGCAACACGGTGTGGGCGCCGTGGCTCGGGCACCTGGCGCGCGCGATCGCCGCCGAGCAGCCGGACCGGGCCCGCGACCTCGCGGGGGAGGCCGTCCGCCGGGCCCGGGAGTCCGGGACGGACTCGGCCATCGGCAGCACGCTGCGGCTCTGCGCGGCGGTGCACGACCGGCCGCGCGCGGCCGAGCTGCTGGCCCGGGCCGTCCGGCACCTGGAGCGCTCACCCGCCCGCTACGAGCGCGCGATCGCCCTGGTCGACCTGGGGGAGGCGCTGGGCGCCACCGCCGAGGCCCGCCGCGCCCTCACCCGGGGACTGGAGCTGGCCGCCCACTGCGGCGCCGACGGCCTGGCCGCCCGCGCCGGCGACCTCCTGCACGCCGGCGCGGCCGGCTGACACCCGCCCCGCGCCCTCGACGGACCGTCAGGACGGCGTCCCCCTGGCGGTCTCCGCGAGGTTGAGACGTCTCAGCTTTCCCCGCACCCGCAGTCCCATCGCCGCAGCCCGGCGGCGGTGAGACGGCGGACGCGACGCGTGAGACGGCCGCCGTCCGCGGTGACGGGGGTGCTGCCGGGCCCCGTCCGGTCGCTAACGTCCCTCCCCAGTGATCGACACGAAACGGGGAGGATGTCGATGAACGTCATGGCCACGATCGGCAAGGGGGCCGCGGCGCTGGCGACAGCCGGCGCATCGGTGCTGGGTCTCACGGGCAGCGCGAACGCCGTGCCCGGTGCCGCCTACCTCGGATACGGCCACACCACGTCCGGCACCGGCGTGTGGTGCGTGCAGCACCTGGTCAACGACTACCTGCGGCTGGGCGGCCGGGCGACCATCGCCGAGGACGGCCAGTGGGGTCCGAAGACGGACGCCGCCGTGCGGTCCTTCCAGCAGGGCGTCCTCGGCAGCGGCCAGGCGGACGGCGTCGTCGGCCCGCAGACGGGCAGCAAGCTGATGAACGTCGACTGGACCGACCCGTACGCCGGGCCCAACGGCCACTGCCTGCCGTACGTCCCGACCTACTGACCCGGGGCCCCGCCCCGCCGCTCCGCCGGACCCGGCGGACGAACCCCCCTGCGAAGAAGAGGAACACCATGCGCAACGGCATCAAGAAGCTGGCGGCGACGGGCGCGGTCGGCGCCTCCCTGCTCGGCCTGTCCCTGGTCGGCGCCACGGGCGCGCAGGCCGACTCCCAGGACGGTTGCCCCTACCCGTACGTCTGCGTCTACGACGACTACACCAACGACGCCAGGATCGTGGCCCAGTTCCGGGACATCACCGGCTACTACCAGAGCACCTACCACGGTCCGGGCTTCAGCGTCGTCAACACCCGCAACCAGGACACGGTGTGGATCCGCATGAACTACGGCGCCGGTGACATCTACCGGTGCCTGTCCAACGCGACCCAGGGCTACAACAGCATCGGTTCGATGGGCACGATCACGGGCATCAAGATCACCTCCAACACCAGCTGCTGACGTCACCGCGGCGCGAGGCCCGCCCCGGGAGAGCCGGGGCGGGCCTCGTCGTGCGTGCGGTGCCGCCGGGCCCGCCGGAGCGGGCTGCCGGGGATGCCGGGTCCGCCGGAGCGGGCGTCAGAGGAAGTAGAGGCGGTTCAGGGACACGGCCTCGGCAGGTTCGGAGCGCAGCGCGGTGCCGTCGAGGCTGACCGTGCCGCGGCGGGCGTCGACGAGGACCTCGCCGAGGCGGGCGTTGCGCACCAGGTCGCGCGGGCCGATGCCGCGGGTGTTCCGGACGCCGACGCGGCGGCGCCGGGTGGTCATGGTGTCGTAGGGGCGGGCGGTGCTGCCGGCCTCGGCGGCGGCCTGGCTGGTGAAGGCGACCGAGAGGTCGGCGGGGGTGGCGCCGTGGGCCCCGAACAGCGGGCCCAGGACCAGGGGCTGGCAGGTCTCGGTGGCGGCGTTGGGGTCGCCGGTGACCCCGTAGGCGGGGAAGCCGGCCTTGAGGACCAGCTGCGGCTTGGCGCCGAAGGAGGCGGGCCGCCACAGCACGATGTCGGCGAGCCGGCCGACCTCGATCGAGCCGACCTCGTGCGAAAGCCCGTGTGCGATGGCGGGGTTGATGGTGAGCTTGGCGATGTAGCGCAGCACGCGCTCGTTGTCGTCGTCCGGGCCGTCGCCCTCCAGCGGGCCGCGTTCGGCCTTCATCTTGCCGGCCATCGCGAAGGTGCGGCGCACGGTCTCGCCCGCCCGGCCCATGCCCTGGGCGTCGGAGGAGGTGATGCCGATGGCCCCGAGGTCGTGCAGGACGTCCTCGGCGCCCATCGTGCCGGCCCGGATGCGGTCGCGGGCCATCGCGGCGTCGCCGGGAAGATCGGTCTTGAGGCCGTGGACGGAGACGATCATGCCGTAGTGCTCGGCGACGGCGTCCCGGCCGAACGGCAGGGTGGGGTTGGTGGAGGAGCCGATGACGTTCGGCACGCCCGCCATCTTGAGCACGTTGGGCACGTGGCCGCCGCCGCAGCCCTCGATGTGGAAGGCGTGGATGGTCCGGCCCTCCAGGACGCGCAGGGTGTCCTCGACCGACAGGCACTCGTTCAACCCGTCGGTGTGCAGGGCCACTTGGACGTCGAAAAGCTCGGCGACCGACAGTGCGGTGTCCAGCGCGCGGGTGTGCGCGCCCATGTCCTCGTGCACCTTGAAGCCGCAGGCCCCGCCCTCCGCCAGGGCCTCGACGAGCGGGGCAGGGTGGGAGGAGGAGCCGCGGCCGAGGAAGCCGATGTTGACCGGCCAGGCGTCGAAGCTGTTGAAGGCGTGCCGCAGCGCCCAGGGCGAGTTGACGCCGACGCCCCAGGCCGGGCCGAACTCCTGGCCGATGATCGTGGTGACGCCGGAGGCGAGCGAGGCCTCCATGATGCGGGGGGACATCAGGTGGACGTGGGTGTCGATGGCGCCGGCGGTGGCGATCAGGCCCTCCCCGGACACGATCGCCGTCCCGGTGCCGACGACCACGTCGACGCCGTCCAGGGTGTCGGGATTGCCGGCCCGGCCGATGGACGCGATCCGGCCCTCCCGGATGCCGATCGAGGTCTTGCGGATGCCCTGGACCGCGTCGATGACGAGCACGTTGCTGATGACGAGGTCGCAGGTGTCGCGCACGGCGGCGGCCTTGAGGTGAAGGCCGTCGCGGGCGGTCTTGCCGAACCCGACCAGGAACTCGTCGCCCGGCCGCTGGGAGTCCGACTCGACGCGGACCACCAGCCCGCTGTCCCCGAGCCGGACCCGGTCGCCGGCCCGCGGGCCGTGCACGGCGGTGTACTCGGACGCCTCGATGCCGCTGCTCATGCCCGGTCCTCCTGTCGGTCGTCGTCGTTCGCCCCGAGGTAGCCCTGCTCGGCCGCCCGGCGCAGGGCCTCCCGCCGGACCGGGGGTGCGTCCAGCGGGCCGTCCACCAGCCCCGCGAAGCCGATCGCGACCCGCCCGCCGCCGATCGGCACCAGGCCGACCTCGACGGTGGCGCCCGGGTCGAAGCGCACCGAGGATCCGGCCGGGACGGCCAGGCGGGTGCCGTAGGCGGCGGCGCGGTCGAAGGCCAGCCGGGGGTTGGCCTCGAAGAAGTGGAAGTGCGAGGTGACCGAGATCGGCACGTCGGCGGTGTTGCGGACCGCCAGGGTGCGCACCGCGGCCGGCCCGGGGTCGACGCGGTCGTCGAGGAGGACGGCGCCGGGTGCCGCCGGGCCGAGGCCTCCGCCGCCGAACGGGTCGGCGACGACGGCGAGCCGGGTGCCGTCCTCGAAGACCGCCTCGACGTGGATCTCGGTGACCAGGTCCGGTACGGCGGGCAGGACGTCGGCGGGGGAGAGGACGGAGCGTCCGCGGGCCACGGCCTCGGCGAGCCGCAGGCCGTCCCGGGCGGCCTCGCAGACGGTGTCCGAGATGACCGCGGTCGCCTCGGGGACGTTGAGGCGCAGGCCGCGGGCGCGGCGGGCGCGGGCGAGTTCGGCCGCGGTGAAGATCAGCAGCCGGTCGCGTTCGGTGGGGGTCAGCTGCACGGGGGTCCCTTCTCCCTCGGTGCTGGGCGGTGCTGGGCTGGGCGCTGCGTGGTGCGTGGTGCGTGGTGCTGGGCGGGGTGGCGGGGCTCGGGGTCAGCCGGCGGGCTGGTCGTGGGTGGAGCAGTGGATGCCGCCGCCGCCGGAGGCCAGGGTGTCGATCTGCACGGGGACGATCTCGCGTCCGGGGAACAGCTCCCGGAAGACGTCCTGGGCGTGGTCGTCGGCCCGGGGGTCGCCGAACAGCGGCAGGTAGACGCCCTTGTTGCCGACGTAGAAGTTCATGTAGGAGGAGACGAAGGCGTCACCGCGGCCGGTGATCTTGTCCGGGTCGGGCTGGGCGACCTCGATGACCTTGAGCTTCTTGCCGGTGGCGTCGGTGGCCTCGGCGAGGACGGCGCGGGCCTGGTCGGCGGAGCGCGACCAGACGTCCGCCGGGGTGCCGGGGAAGGCCCGGTCCAGCAGGACCACGCCGGGGGCGGCGAAGCGGGCCAGACAGTCGACGTGGGCGTCGGTGATGTCCTCGCCCTTGACGCCGGCGAGCCAGATCACCTTGTCGAGGCCCAGTGCCGCCTTGAGCTCCGCCTCGATCCGGTCGCGGGTGCGGCCCGGGTTGCGGTTGTCGTTGACGATCGAGCTCTCGGTGATCAGCAGGGTGCCCTGGCCGTCGGTCTCGAAGGAGCCGCCCTCGGCGATGAGCGGGGTCTCGATCCGTTCGAGCCCGTACTTCTCCAGGACGGTGCGGGCGACCCGGCTGTCGCTGCCGTGCTGCTGCTTGCGGCCCCAGCCGTTGAAGTTGAAGTCGACGCCCTTGACCTTGCCGCCCTCCTCCACGAAGACCGGCAGGGTGTCGCGGGCCCACAGGTCGTCGACGGGGACGGCGAGCAGCTCGACGGCCTTGCCGCAGGCGCTGCGGGCGGAGGCCTCCTGGCCGGGGCGGACGAGCAGGACCACCGGCTCGCGCTCGCCGATGGCGCGGGCGACCGCGGCGATGTCCTTGCGGACGCCCGCGAGCTGGTTGCCCCAGACGTTCTCGGAGGCGGGCCAGGCCATGAAGGTCCGCTCGTGCTTCTCCCACTCGCCGCCGAGCCGTCGTCCCCGCGCGGGAATGGGCGCGGGGGCGGGGCCGGCCGGGGCGCCGGGCTCGGCGGTGGCGGAGGCGGACGGGGAGGAGGACGGGGAGGAGGACGGCGCCGCCGGGTCGGCCGGGTCGGCCGGCTCGTCGAACCCGGGCAGGCAGGCGCTCGCGCCGAGGGCGATCAGGCCGGCGCCGGCGAGGGAACGCAGCACCGTGCGGCGCGCGAGGGGGGAGTGGGACACGGTGGCCTCCGGTGGGGCTCGGGGTGGATCGGTCCGGCGCGGGGGCGGAGCTCCGGGGGAGCGGTGCGCAGGGCGCCGGGGCCGGCGGCGGACGAACTCGCCCGGCATCGCCTGACCTGAACTCTTGCACTGACTGAAAAATCAGTCAAGCCCGGTCTCGGCGCTGCGCACCACGGTCGTGCGGGGTGCGCAGCGCGGGGGGCGCTCAGCCCTTGCGGCGGTAGCGGTCCAGCGAGACGGTGACCGGTCCGTCCGGACCGGCCGTCGACAGCACCCGGACGACGGCGAGGTCCCGCCCGTCGGCGGAGCGGACGCAGAAGGCGCCGCGCGACCCGAGGGCGCCGAAGGGCACCTGCCGGCCCGGACGGCTGCCGAGCCCCTGGAGGCAGTCGGCGACGCCCAGGCCGGCGTCCCGGCCGACGAAGGTGCCGGCGGTCTCCGGGACCAGGAACTCGCCCTCGCCGCGGCCGACGTACCAGGTCGCGCTGTCGGCCGGGACCACGGTGCCGGTGGCGAGGTCGAACTCGTAGCCGGAGTCCGCCGAGGTCAGCTCGACCCCGCGGGAGACGGCGGCGTAGTCGGTGGCGGTCGGTCCCGTCGGGGCGGCGGGCGCGGTGGCGGTCGGCGGGGCCGTCGGCGCGGTGGCCGTCGGGGCGCCGGGCGCCGACGGGGCGGGGGCGGGCGATCCGCCGGGCGCCGGGGCGCCGGGCGCGGCGGAGCCGGACACCGGGGCCTCGGCGGCCTCCACGGCGTCCAGGTCGTCGAGCAGGAACAGGGTCGCCGCGGCGCCGACGGCCAGCGCGACGCCGGCGGTCAGCGCCGTCCGGCCCAGGGAGCGTCTGCGCCGGCCCTTCCCCCGGTCGGCGGCCGGCGCCCCGGGCACCGGCCGCGCCCCGGCCGGGGGCGTCGCGGACGCCAGGGCAGTGGGTGCCAGGTCGGTGGGCGTCAGGGCGGTGGCGGCGAGGCCGGTGGGTGCCGCCGCCTCCCCGGCCGGTACCAGCGGCAGCTCGGCGTGTCGGGTGATCTGGCTGGTCAGCGGGTGCGGCAGCCAGTCCTCGCCGAACCGCAGCCGCCCGCCGACGGCCGGATGGTCGCGGGCGGCGGCGATCACCTCGGCGGTGGTGGGCCGCTCCTCGGGCCGCTTGGCGAGGCAGGCCAGGAGCAGTGGGTGCAACGACTCCGGGACCCGGCCGAGGTCCGGTTCCTCGTGGACCGCCCGGTAGAGCGTGGCCGCGTCCGGGCCGTCCCCGAAGGGCGGGGCGCCGCCCGCGACGTGCACGGCGAGCGCGCCGAGCGCGTACACGTCGGTGGCCGGGGTCGCGGGCCGGCCCGTCGCCTGCTCGGGCGCCATGTAGGCGGGTGAGCCGATGTGCAGCCCGGTGCCGGTCAGGGCGGTGGCGTCGGCGGCCCGGGCGATGCCGAAGTCGATCACCCGGGGGCCGTCGGGGGCGATCAGCACGTTGCCCGGCTTGAGGTCGCGGTGCACCACCCCGGTGGCGTGGATCGCCTGCAGCGCCTCGGCGATGCCGGCCACCAGCAGCAGCACCGTCCGTTCGGGGAGCGGGCCGAAGTGCCGCACCACCTGCTGGAGGGACGGGCCGGGTACGTAGGTGGTGGCCAGCCACGGCGTGGTGTCGTCCACCCCGGCGTCGACCACCTGTGCGGTGTACAGCCCGTGGATGCGCCGGGCGCTGGCCACCTCCTGGGCGAAGCGGGCCCGGAACTCGGGGTCCCCGGCCAGCTCGGGCCGCACCACCTTGAGCGCCACCGGGCGGCCGCCGGGGGTGTAGGAGAGGTAGACCCGGCCCATGCCGCCGGCGCCGAGCCGGGCGTACAGCAGATGGCCGCCGACCTCGCGCGGGTCGTCCTGGGCCAGGTCCTGGAAGACCGGCTGGAGGGTGGCGGGGGATCGGTCAGCGGACATGCGGGCTGCCTCTCTCGGCGGTCGGGGGCGGGCGCGCGGGGGCGGTCGGCCCGGCGATGGGCGTGCGGGTGCGCGGCCCCGCCGAGTTTAGAGGTTTTGTCAGGATCGGCCGAATCCGGTCCCGTGCCGGCCGGATCCGTTCCGGCGCCGGCCGGGTCCGCGACCGCCGGGCCCGCCGGGCTGCCCCGCTAGGCGCGCTCCAGCTCCGCCGCGACGGCCTCGCGCAGCAGACGGCGGGCGTGCTCGGCCGGCAGGGAGTCGCTGAGCCAGCGCACGCTCAGGCCCTCGACGAGTGCGGTCAGCCGCTCGGCGGCGGCCGCGTGCGCCGGGGCGGTGCCGCCGGGGTCCGCCCGGGCGAGCAGCTCGGCGATGTCGTGCACCCAGGTGTGGGTGGTCCGCGCGAGGTCCTCGCGCAGCTCCGGCTCGAACACCGCCGTCGCCCTCAACTCGCCCCAGGCGGTGCTGTTCTCGCGCACCTCGACGGTGTCCTGGAGTTCCCGCAGCAGTACCTGCTCCAGATCGGCGCGAGGGTCCTCGGTGCGGGGGGCGGGCGCTTCCTCGTCGGTGTAGTGGTCGGCGCGGTCGCTGATGAAGTCCAGCGTTCGGCGCAGCAGGCCGGCCCGGTCGGCGAAGTGGTAGTAGATCAGCGAGGTGGACACTCCGGCCTCGGCGGCCAGCTCGCCCACGCGCAGTCCGCGGACCCCGCGCCGGGCGATCACGCGGGTGGCGGCCTTGAGTATCTCTGTCCGACGGTCCGACATGAGCGCCCACTCTAGAGGCTCCCCGGCCGCCGGGGCCAGCATCCTGATGATCTTTTCAGTCTCACCCTACGATCTGTTCCCCAAGTATTGACTGAATTTTCAGTTCGATGGAGGATGCGGGGCAACTCCGGCCCGCGCACCGACCGCGCCGGGCCCGACCGCCCCCGAACGGAAGAGGGATCCCGTGACGTACCGCATGCCCGCGGAGTGGACCGAGCACGAGGGCTGCCTGATGGCCTGGCCCGTGCGGCCGGACCTGTGGGGCGACACGCTCGACGAGGTCAAGCACGAGTACGCGGCGGTCGCCCGCGCCGTCGCGGAGTTCGAGCCGGTCACCATGGTGGCGCCGCCCGGCCACGGCGAGGAGGCGCGCGCCCACTGCGGCGGCGACGTCACCGTCCTGGAGCTCCCCCTGGACGACTCGTGGTTCCGCGACTCCGCGCCGATCTTCGTGCTGGACGCCGACGGCCGCCGGGCCGGCGTCGACTTCCGCTTCAACGCCTGGGGCCGCAAGCACCACCCCTGGGACGCCGACGACCGGATCAGCGGCCTGCTGCTGAAGCACCTGGGTACCCCGGCGATCCGCTCCGAGATGATCCTCGAAGGCGGCGCGATCACCGTCGACGGCGAGGGCACGCTGATCACCACCGAGCAGTGCCTGCTGCACCCCAACCGCAACCCCGGGATGACCCGCGAGGAGATCGAGGCCGAACTCAAGGCGCGCCTCGGCGTCACCAAGGTGATCTGGCTGCCCTACGGGGGCGCGCTGGACACCGAGACCGACGGCCACGTGGACGGCGTCTGCGCCTTCGCCGGGCCCGGCCGGGTCGTGGTGCAGCTCCCGGCCGACCCCGAGCACCCGGACCACGCGCGGATGCGGGCGAACCGGGCCGTGCTGGAGCACTCCACCGACGCCCACGGCCGGCCCTTCGAGATCGTCGACCTGCCGCAGGCCGCCTTCGTCGAGGTCGACGGCCACCGGGTGGAGGTCGGCTACCTGAACTTCTACCTCGCCAACGGCGGCGTCGTCGTCCCGGTCGCCGACCACCCCGAGGACGCGGGGGCACTGGCCGTCCTGGCCGGGGCCTTCCCGGACCGCGAGGTCGTCGGCGTGCGCGCCCGGGTGATCGCCCACGGCGGCGGCGGCGTCCACTGCATCACCCAGCAGCTCCCGGCCGCCCGGGCCTGACCCCTCGCCAGCGAACGGAGAACACCCTCATGACTCCCACCGCATCCGCGAGACGCCGGCCGCCCCGGCGGCGCCTCGCCCTGACCACCGCCCTGCTCTCCGCCGCCGCCCTGGCCGCGGCCTGCGCCGGACCGCCGCGAACCGACGCCGACCGGGCCCCGGTCCGGCTCTCCGCAGACACCCCGCCGGCCAGGGGCGAACTCGACTCCTTCAGCTGGGCCTCCTACGCCGAACCACCCACCCTCGACTACCTCCAGGCCTTCGACTACCCGCAGAACACGGTGCTCGCCAACGTCTGCGAGAGCCTGATGCGCTGGACCCCCCAGCTCACCCCGGCCCCCGGCCTGGCCGAGCGGGCCACCAACCCGGACCCCCTCACCTGGGTCTACGACCTGCGCTCTGGCGTGCACTTCCACGACGGATCGGTGATGACCGCCGACGACGTCGTGTACAGCCTCGGCCGCCAGATGAACCCGGACAACGCGGCGGCCTGGGCCCAGGCGTTCCAGAACGTCGAGTCCGTCGACCGGACCGGCCCGCTCCAGGTCACCGTCAGGCTCAAGCGGCCCGACTCCCAGTTCCCGCAGTACATGGCCACCGCCGCCGGCACGGTCGCCGCCAAGGCCGGCGTGCAGGCCGAGGGCCGGGACTACGGCACCGGCGGCGGCCTCCACTGCACCGGCCCCTTCGCCCTCGGTGACTGGGCCAAGGGCCAGTCGATCGAACTCCGGCGCTTCGACGACTACTGGGGCGCCAAGGCCAAGGCGAAGAAGGTCGTCTTCCGCTTCCTCACCGACCCGTCCGCCCGCACCAACGCCCTCCTCACCGGCGACGTCGACGGCGGCTACCTGATCCCGACCGAGAGCTACGACCGGCTGCGGGCCGGCGGCGCGGGCACCCTGTACTTCGGCGAGGGCCTGAGCACCGTCAACCTCAACGTCACCAGCATGGACGGTCCGCTCGGCGACCTGCGGGTGCGCCGGGCGCTCTCGCTGGCCCTCGACCGCTCCGGCTTCGTCCGCACCGGACTCGCCGGAGCCGGCACGGTCACCGGCTCGCTCACCACCAGGGCCGCCTGGGCCGGCGCGCCCGAGGACGTCCGGACGGCGGCCTTCGCGCACCTCACCCCCACCACCCAGGACCTCGACCGGGCCAAGGCGCTGGTCAAGGAGGCCGGTGCCGAGGGCGCCACGCTCACCGTCGCCACCAGCACCATCGGTCAGGACGTCTCCCTGCTCGCCACCGCCGTCCAGGCCGCCGGAGCGAGGATCGGCCTGGACGTCCGGCTGCGGACGATCGCCCCCAACGCCTTCACCGCGCTGTTCACCGACCCCCAGGCGCGGGTCGGCCTGGACGCCTTCCCCGAGACCTACTACGACTCCATCACCGACCCGCTCGACCTGCTCGCCAACTTCAGGACCGGCGCGTACCAGAACTTCGCCGGCTTCAGCGACCGGGGCTACGACGACCTCGTCGACCGGGCCACCGCCGCGTACGACCCGGCCGAGCGCGGCGCGCTCACGGCGGAGCTCCAGCGGACCGCCTCCGAGAAGCTGCTCTGGATCCCGGTCGCCGAGTGGCCCACCACCGTCTTCCTCAACAAGCGCGTCACCGGTGCCCCCACCACCATCGCGTACCTGTACTACCCGTGGGCCGCCGATGTGGGGGCCGCTCAGTGAGCTTCCTGCGCTTCGCCGCCCGCCGGCTGGCCGAGATGGCCGCCACCCTGCTCGCCGCGTCCTTCGTGGTCTTCGGCGCGATGTACCTGGCGCCGGGCAGCCCGGCGGGCTTCCTGCTGTCCGGCCGCTCGGCCTCGCCGGCCGCCCTGCAGGCGATCAACGACCAGTACCACCTCGACGACCCCTTCCTGCTGCGGTACCTGCGCTGGCTCGGCCAGGTGCTCCAGGGTGACTTCGGGCGCTCCCTCACCTACCGGACCGACGTCTCCACGCTGCTCGCCGACCGGCTGCCCGCCACCCTGACCCTGGTGGCCATGGCCCTGCTCGTGGTCGTCGTCATCGGCCTCGCCCTCGGCTGGGCCGGCGCGGTGCGCGGCGGCGTCACCGACTCGGCGATCCTGCTCTCCACCGCGCTCGCCGTCGGCACCCCCTCCTTCGTCGCGGCGGTCCTGCTGCAGGGGCTGTTCGCGGTCAGGCTGGGCTGGTTCCCCACCGGCGGCACCGGCGACGGCTTCGGCGACCTGCTGTGGCACCTCACCCTGCCCGCGATCGCCCTCGCCCTGTACCTGATCGGCATGCTCGCCCGGGTCACCCGCTCGGCGATGCTGGACGCGCTGGAGGGCGAGCACGTCACCGTCGCCCGCAGCCGCGGCGTGCCCGAACGCGAGGTGATCCGCCGCCACGTGTTCCGCAACTCGCTGGGCACCGTGCTGACCACCGGCGGGCTGATCGTCTCCACCCTGCTGGTCTGCACGGTCCTGGTGGAGTCCGCGTTCGGCGTCGGCGGCATCGGCCAGCTCCTCGAACTGTCCACCACTACCAAGGACTTCCCGACCGTCCAGGCCATCTCGCTGATCGTCGTCGCGCTGTTCATGACGGTGAACCTGGTGGTCGACCTGCTCCAGCCGCTGGTCGACCCCCGGGTCACCCTCGGGACCGGGAGGGCCGGGGCATGAGCGCCGCCCTCACCCGCCGGCCCGGCCTCGCCGGGATCAGGGCCGCCCGCGCGCCCCTCCACCTGGCCTGCCTCGGCATCGCCGCCCTGGTGGTGCTCGCCGCACTGCTCGCCCCCTGGCTCGCACCGGACGACCCGAACGCCGTCGACCTCGGCGGCGCCCTGGCCGGCCCCTCGCCCGAGCACCCGCTCGGCCTCGACGCCGCCGGCCGCGACACCCTCGCCCGGCTGCTGATCGGCGCCCGCGCCTCGCTGCTCGGCCCGCTCGGCGTGGTCGTCTTCTCCACCGTCGCCGGCGTCCTCGTCGGCCTCCTGGCCGGCTGGCGCGGCGGGTGGCTCGACTCCCTGCTCTCCCGGGCCACCGAGCTGGTCTTCGCCTTCCCCGGCATGCTGCTCGCCATCCTGATCGTCTCGGTGTACGGGGAGGGCCTGCTCGCCCCCGTCACCGCCCTCGCGATCGCCTACCTGCCGTACGTCTCCCGGCTCACCCGCTCGCTGGTCGTCGCCGAACGGGCCCGGCCGTACGTCGCCGCCCACCGCGTCCAGGGCCACTCCGGCACGCAGATCTGCCTGCGGCACGTCCTGCCCAACATCGCCCCGGTCGTCCTCGCCCAGTCCACCATCAACTTCGGATACGCCCTGATGGACCTCGCCGGCCTGTCCTTCCTCGGCCTCGGCGTCCCCGCGCTCACCCCCGACTGGGGACGGATGGTCTTCGACGGCCAGACCGCGATCCAGCACGGCTACCCGCTCTCCGCGATCCTGCCCTGCGTCCTGATCGTGCTCACCGTCGTCGCCTTCAACGTCGTCGGCGAGCGCTGGGCCGACCGCGTCGCCCGGAGGACGCCATGACCTCGGAGGAGCCCGTGAACGCCCTCGACATCCGGGGCCTGCGGCTGCGCCTGCCCGGCACCGCCCGCCCCGTCCTCGACGGCGTCGACCTCAGCGTCGCCCCCGGCGAGACCGTCGCCCTGGTCGGCGAGTCCGGCTCCGGCAAGAGCCTCACCTCGCGCAGCGCCCTCGGCCTGCTGCCGCCCGGCGCCACCGTCGAGGGCAGCGTCCTGGTCGACGGCGAGGACGTCCTGGCGATGGGCCCCGACCGGCTGCGCGCCCTGCGCACCGGCCGGGCCGCGATGATCTTCCAGGACCCCCGCGCCGCCATCAACCCGCTGCGCCGCGTCGGCGACTTCCTCACCGAGGGCGTCCGCCTCGGCGGCCGGACGGGCGCGGCCGACGCCGAGCGGCGCGCGGCCGGACTCCTGGACGCCGTCGGCCTCGGCCCGGAGCTGCTGCGCCGACACCCCGGGCAGCTGTCCGGCGGCATGCTGCAGCGCGTCATGATCGCCGCCGCGCTGATGGGCGACCCGGTCCTGCTGCTCGCCGACGAGCCCACCACCGCGCTCGACGTCACCAGCCAGGCCGAGGTCGTCGCGCTGCTCGGCCGGCTGCGCGAACGCTTCGGCACCGGCCTGCTGTTCGTCACCCACGACCTCGGCCTCGCCGCCGCCATCAGCGACCGCGTCCACGTCATGTACGCCGGCCGGATCGTCGAGAGCGGCCCCGCCGGGCAGCTGTTCGAACGGCCCCGCCACCCCTACACCGCGGCGCTGCTGGCCGCCACCCCCGGACTGGACGCCCGGCCCGGCCGGCTCGCCGCGATCGAGGGCCGACCGCCGGACCCGAGCCAGGAACTGACCGGCTGCGCGTTCGCCGCCCGCTGCCCGTTCGCGACCGCGCTGTGCCGCACGGAGACCCCCGCGGCGCACCCGGTCGCCTGCCACCACCCGCTCGAAGGGAGCCGCGCCGATGCCTGAGGCCGTACTGGAGGTCACCGGGCTCTGCCGCGCCTTCGGCACCGTGCGGGCGGTGGACGACGTCTCCTTCACCCTCGCCGCCGGCGGATCGCTCGGCATCGTGGGCGAGTCGGGCTCCGGCAAGACCACCACCGCCCGGATCGTCGTCGGCCTCGAACAGGCCGACGCGGGCCGGGTCCTGGTCCGCGGCCGGGAGCGCGGCGGACGGGCCCGCGGGAGGGCCGAGCGGCTCGCCCGCGCCCGCGAGGTGCAGATGGTCTTCCAGGACCCGTACCTCTCGCTGGACCCGCGCACCAGCGTGGCGGCCGCGCTCCGCGAGACCCTGCGCCTGCACGCCCCCGGCACCGACCACGAGGCCCGGATCCGGGAGCTCCTCGACCAGGTCGGCCTCGGCGGCCGGGCGGCCGACGCGCTGCCCCGGCAGCTCTCCGGCGGCCAGCGCCAGCGCGTCGCCGTCGCCCGGGCGCTCGCCGTCGAGCCGGCCGTGCTGGTGCTGGACGAGGCGGTGGCCGCGCTGGACGTGTCGGTGCAGGCGCAGGTCCTCAACCTGCTCGCCGACATCCGCGAACGGACCGGCGTCGGCTACCTGTTCATCACCCACGACCTCGGCGTGGTCCGCTGCGTCACCGAGGACGTGGTCGTCATGCGGCACGGGCGGATCGTCGAATCCGGTCCCACCGCCGAGGTCCTCGACTCCCCGCGGCACCCCTACACCAGGCTGCTGCTGGACTCCGTCCCCCGGCCCGGCTGGGATCCCGACCGGATCGCCGCCGCGCGCCGCGCCCTGTGAGGGCGGCCCCGGTCCGGCAGGCGGTGGGACCTGCGGGGCCGGGGCGGTCGGCCGACGGCCGGGGGATTCCCCCCGAACGGCGGATGCGTGCCGCGCCGGGTCCTGACCCGACGGTCAGTAGCGTGCGGATCCGAACCCCGCCCCACCTACCGGAACGAGGCTCCATGGCTCAGCCCCGGCCCTCCCGTCGCTCGCTCCTCCGGTCCGGGGCGGCGCTCGCCGCCCTGGCCCTCGCCGGCGGCTGCTCCTCCGACGGCGAGGAGCAGCCGTCCGGCGCCGGCGCCACCGCTCCGGCCGGCGGTCCGGCCACCGCGCCGGCCGCCTCCCCGTCCGGCGGACCGGCGGTGAGCAGGCCGACCATGCCGGCCGAGTCCGCCCCGCACACCCGCACCTTCATGGCCTGGCCGGCCCTGGAGGAGGTGTGGGGCGACCAGCTGCCCGGCGTCCGGCAGGACATCGCGGGCCTGGCCCGGGCCGTGGCCGGCTTCGAGCCGGTGGTGCTGCTGGCCCGTCCCGACCAGGCCGACCAGGCCCGCCGGTCCTGCGGCTCCTCGGTGGAGGTGCTGGACCTGATGGTCGACGACCTGTGGGCCCGGGACACCGGACCGACCTTCGTCATCGGCCCGCAGGGGCTCGCCGGGGTCGACTTCAACTTCAACGGCTGGGGCGGCAAGCAGACCCACGCCAACGACGGCCAGGTCGCCCGCACCCTGCTGGCCCACTACGGCATCACCCGCGTCCAGGCACCGGTCACCGGCGAGGGCGGCGGCATCGAGGTGGACGGGGAGGGCACGCTGATGGCCACCGAGAGCTCCTGGGTCAACGAGAACCGCAATCCCGGGGTGTCCCGCGACCGGATCGAGGCGGCCTTCAAGGAGCTGCTGGGCGTCGAGAAGGTGATCTGGTTCCAGGGCGTCGCCGGGCAGGACATCACCGACTGCCACGTCGACGCGCTCGCCCGCTTCGCCGAGCCCGGGACCGTCCTGCTGCACCGCCCCGCCGCCGACACCCCGCCGGACGTCTGGACCACGGCCTCGGCGCAGGCGCGGCAGGTGCTGGAGTCCGCGACCGACGCCAGGGGACGCAGGCTCCGGGTGGTGGACCTGCCCGAGCCGGACTTCGAGCTGATCCAGGGCGCCGGCAAGGACTTCCTCGCCACCTACATCAACTACTACGTCTGCAACGGCGGCGTGATCGTCCCGCGCTTCGGGGACCCGGCCGCCGACGACCACGCGGCCGCCGTCATCGGCGACCTGCACCCGGGGCGCACGGTCACCCAGGTCGACATCCACCACATCGCCGGTGGCGGCGGCGGGATCCACTGCGCCACCCAGCAGCAGCCCGCCGTACCCGGCCCGACCCCGTCGTGAGCGCGCCCGGGCCGGTCACACGGTCGAGGCGAGGGCGTCCAGCAGCGTCCGCAGCACCCGCCGGGCGTCCACCGCCGCGTCCAGCGACCCGATGGCGGCGAGTCCGTCCACGGCCGCGGCGAGGGCCTCACCCAGCGGGACGGGGTCGGCGGCGCTGCCCCGCTCGTCGGCCAGGCACCGGAACAGGCGGACGAAGGAGGACCGCCAGCGCGCGTACTCGGCCTCCAGGCTCGTGTGGACGCGCTCGTCGTTGAGGGCGAGCCAGTGCAGGGCGGCGTGCAGGCGGGCCAGGTCGGGGCTCTCCGGCCGGGTGAGCAGGTCCAGCACCCGCTCCGCCCGTTCGGCGTGCCCGCCGGGGCCGCCCACCGCCTCCTCCAGCGGGGTGATCCACTCCGGGCGGATGTCCGCCACCACGGCCACGATCAGATCGGTGCGGTCGGCGAAGTGGTAGTGGCACATCCCGTGCGACACCCCGCACAGCGCGGCGACGTTGCGGGTGGTGAACCGGCCGGCGTCGCCGCCCGCGAGCAGGGTGCGGGCCGCCGCGATCAGCCGCGCCCGGGTCTGCTCGCCCTTGGCGGACGCCCGCGCGCGGCCGGTGCCGCGCGGTCCGGAGGCCGTTGCCGGAACTGTGCGTGTCGCCCGAGTCGCCATGGGCGCCACTGTAACGACCGGGGGAGCGCGGCAGGGGCGGTTCGGGGCCGATCTCCGTCCGAAGTATTGACCGAGCGCTTGGTCAGTTCTAGCTTTTCGGTCAACTGCTCGACGAGCACAGCACTTTGAGAGGGAGGCAGTAATGGACGAACGCTCCGGAGCCGGGACGCCGCTCACCCGGGACCTCGGCCGCCGCCGGTTCCTGACGGCCGCCGGGCTCGCCGTCGCCGGGACCGCGCTGGCCGGTGCCGCCGGCGGCACGGCGCAGGCGGCCGAGCGCCGGACCGCCGCCGCGGGCCAGGGCGCCGCCGGGGGCTTCCGGGTGCCGCTGGACACCGTCCGGCACACCCGGACCTGGATGGCCTGGCCGGACAGCAGCACCATCTGGCGCGGCCGGCTCGCCGCGGTCCAGGCGAACATCGCGCTGATCGCCAGGACCGTCGCGAAGTACGAGCCGGTGACCGTGTGCGCCAACCCGGCGAGCGTCGCCAAGGCCCGGTCGATGTGCGGCGCGGCCGTCACCGTCATCGGGGACATCCCGGTGGACGACTGCTGGATGCGCGACACCGGCCCGGTCTTCCGCACCGACGGCGCGGGCGGCCTCGACACGATCGGCCTCAACTTCAACGGCTGGGGCAACCACCAGAACCCGCACGGCAACGACGCGCTGGTCGCCCCGCGCCTCGCGGCCCGCCTGGGGCTGCCGTTCACCGCCGCCGGCCTGGTCGCCGAGGGCGGCGGCGTGGAGACCGACGGCGCCGGGACGCTGATGGCCACCCGCAGCAGCGTCCTCAACGCCAACCGCAACCCCGGGATGTCCCAGGCGCAGGCCGAGGCCGCGCTGTGCTCCGCGTTCGGCGCGTCCAAGGTCATCTGGTTCCCGGGCATCGCGGGCCAGGACGTCACCGACGACCACGTGGACGCCACCTCCCGGTTCACCGGCGGCGGGGCGGCCGTGGTCCAGAAGCCCCTGGCCCGCGACACCGACGTCTGGTCCGAGGACCAGCGCCAGCAGTACCGGGCCCTGACCTCCGCCACCAGCGCCCAGGGGACGCCGTTCGCGGTCAGCCAGATCCAGGGCCCCGACTACAACCTGATCCGCTCCACCGACCCGAACGTCGTCGGCTCCTACGCCAACTACTACCTGTGCAACAACGCGGTGATCTCCGCGCAGTTCGGCGACACCAGGGCCGACAGCGCGGCCAGGGCCACCCTCGCCAGGCTGTTCCCCGGCCGGACCGTCGAGCAGCTGAACATCGACGCCCTCGCGGCGGGCGGCGGCGGGATCCACTGCGTCACCCAGCAGCAGCCCGCGGTCTGAGGCCGCGGCGCCGGGCCCGGCGCGCGCACCGGGCCCGGCCCCACGGGGCTACGGCAGCGGCTCGTGCATGGTCGAGCAGTGGATGCCGCCGCCCCCGGCCATCAGCCGGTCGACGTCGATCTGCACCACCTCGCGGCCGGGGAAGGCCGCGGCGAGCGCCTCCCTGGCGGCGGCGTCCTTGTAGGGGTCGCCGAACTGGGTGGTGACGACGCCGCCGTTGACGAGGTGGAAGTTGAGGTAGGAGTCGACGAACTTCGAGCTGCGGGAGCGCACGGTGTCAGGGCCGTGCACGGGGACGACCTGGAGGCGGCGGCCCCGGGCGTCGGTGGCGGCGGACAGCAGGGCGAACTGCTCGCGGGCGTCGCGGGCCCAGACGTCGTCGCGGTCGGCCGGCGGCAGCTGGACCATCACCACGCCGGGGCGCACGAAGCGCGAGGTGACGTCGACGTGGTCGTCGGTGATGTCCTGGCCCTTGATGCCCGGCAGCCAGATCATGGTGTCCGCGCCGTAGGCGTCCAGGACGGCGTCCTCGATCTCGTCCCGGCTCATGCCGCGGTTGCGGTTCTTGTTCACCAGGCTGCTCTCGGTGGCCATCACGGTGCCGTCGCCGTCGGTCTCGATCGCGCCGCCCTCGCCGACGAAGTCCGCGTAGGAGTGGCGCAGCCCCCGGTGGGCGGCGAGCCGCTCGGCGACCCGGGCGTCGTCGTGGTGGACCTGCTTGTCGCCCCAGCCGTTGAAGTTGAGGACCACGGCGTCCAGGCCGCCGTAGCCGTCGCGGCGGAACACCGGGGCGATGTCGCGCATCCACAGGTCGTCGGTGGGGATCGCGGTGATCACCTCGACGCCGGAGCCGCACTGCGCCCGGGCCTTGCCCGCCGTCCAGTCGTCGGGGGCGCACATCACCACCGGCTCGAACTCGGCGATCGTCCGGGCGATCAGCGCGATGTCCTGCTGGACCCCGCCCAGCCGCAGCCCCCACACGCCGCGCCGGGAGGGCCAGGACATCCAGGTCCGCGCGTGCGGGACGTCGTCGGCCGGGACCCAGGAGAAGGGCTCGGCGGGCCGGTCGTCGCGGTAGTGGCTCATGAGGGTCTCCCGATCGTGCGGCGGTGCCCGGGCGGGGCGAGGGGCCCGTCCGGCCGTTCCAGCGTCGCACTGACTGAAAAGTCAGTCAAACCGACGGGCCGAAGGCGACGTATCGTGCAGCGGTGGTGCACGCACTGTGGCGGATCCGCGGCCGGCGGCCCGGTTCCCGGGTCAGGACCCGAGCCGGGCCACCTCGGCGTCGATCGCGTCGGTCATCAGCGTCCGGGCGTGCGCCAGCGGCAGGCTGCCGCTCAGCCAGCGGGTGCTCAGCCCCTCCAGCAGCGCGGTCAGCCGCTCCGCCGCACCCGCCAGTGCGACCGCCGAGGACATCGGCCGCACCGTGCCGAGCAGCTCGGCCACCTCCTGCACCCAGATCCTGGTCGCCCGCGCCAGGTCCTCGCGCAGCGTCTCGTCGAACACCGCGCTCGCCCGCAGCTCACCCCAGGCGGTGCTGTTCTCCCGCACCTCCACGGTGTCCTGCAGCTCCAGCAGCAGGGTCTGCTCCAGCTCCTCGCGGGCTGTGAGCGGCGGCGCGTCCGCGGCGCGCTCGGTGGTGTACCGCTCCGCCCGGTCGTTGATGAACTCCAGCGTCTGCTTGAGGATCCCCGTGCGGTCCTTGAAGTGGTAGTAGATCAGCGCGGTGGACACCCCCGCCTCGGCGGCGAGCTCCTCCACCCGCAGCCCGCGCACCCCGCGGCGCGCGATCACCCGCGCCGCTGCTTCCAAGATCGACGTTTTACGACTGGCCATGATCCGCCACCTTACCCGGGTCCGGTCTGGGGTGCGCCCGCGGGCTGAAAGTCCTGTCAGGTGACGGCCGGCCGGACGGCGACGGGACGGCGGAGGGTCAGTCGTAGATCCGGGCGTAGAGCTCCTCGATCTGGGCGGCCGTGGGGATCGCGGGGTTGTTGGCGGGGGAGCCCGAGGCCAGGGCCTGTTCGGCCATCAGGGGGGTGAGGCGGGTCCAGCTGTCGTGGGCGATGCCGTAGCTGCGCGGGGTGGGGACGTCCAGGTCGCGGCAGAGGGTGCGCAGCGCGTCCACGAGCAGGTCGGCGGCCGCCTCGTCGGGGTCGGCGGCGGTCGCGGCCCCCAGGGCGCGGGCGCAGTCGGCGTACCGGGCGGGCGCGGCGTGGACGGAGAAGGCGGTGACGGCGGGGAACAGCATCGCGTTCGACAGCCCGTGGGCGACGTGGAAGTGGGCGCCGATCGGGCGGCTCATGCCGTGCACCAGGGCGACGCTGGAGTTCGAGAAGGCGATGCCGGCCTGGGTCGCGGCGAGCATCATGGCCTCGCGCGCCCCGGTGTCCGAGCCGTCCGCGTAGGCGCGGCGCAGCCGGCGGCCGATGGTGCCGATCGCGGTGAGGGCGAGGCCGTCGGAGAACGGGTTGGCCTTGCGGCTCACGTACGCCTCGACCGCGTGGGTGAGGGCGTCGATGCCGGTGTCGGCGGTCAGCCGGGGCGGCATCGACATGGTCAGCTCGACGTCGATCACGGCGGCGACCGGCAGGAACGCCGGCCCCGGACAGAGCATCTTCTCGTCCGTGGCGCTGTCGGTGATGACGGTGAACCGGGTCGCCTCCGAGCCGCTGCCGGCGGTGGTCGGGACGGCGATCACCGGCAGCGCCGGCCCGTGGTTGACGTGCGGCGCCTTGTAGTCGCGCATCCGGCCGCCCTGCACGCCCAGCAGGGCGAGCGCCTTGGCACTGTCCATCGGGCTGCCGCCGCCGAACCCGATGACCGAGTCCGCGCCGTGGGCGCGCAGTGCCTCCAGGCCCGGGACCAGCGAGTCGGTGGTCGGATCGGGCACGGTGTCCGCGAACAGCCGTGGCTGCAGCCCGGCGTCCAGCAGTGTCGCGGTCAGCCGCTCGGCCGCGCCGCTGCCGACCAGGAAGGCGTCCGTGACCAGGAGCGGGCGGCTGAGCCCCAGTTCCCGGAGGACGTCGCCGAGTTCGGCGGCGGCGCCGCGGCCGACACGCATGATCCGCGGCAGGGCGAGGTCGGCAACCATGGGGAACCCCTCAACGCTGGGAGGGCGGTGGCCGGGCGCCCCCGCCGGGAAGGTTCGACTGTGCCGCCCGCGCGGGTGTGCGTTCAAGCGCCAATCACGCAGACCCGGTGTGCGCGGATGCAGATAGGGTGAGGCCGTGCCTTCCCGTCCCCGCCCGCTCGGCGACCGGCTCCGCGCGGACGACCTGCGCCACCTGCTCGCGGTCGCCCGGACGGGGCGGCTGGTGACCGCCGCCGACGCGCTCGGCGTGGACCACACCACCGTGTCCCGCCGGATCGCCGCACTGGAGAAGAGCCTGGGCGTGCGGCTGCTGGAACGCGGCACCGAGGGCTGGGCCCTGACGGAGGCCGGGAAGGCCGTCTGCGAGAGCGCCCACGCGATCGAGGACGCCCTCGTCCGCGCCGTCGACGCGGTGTCCGGGCAGGACGCGCCGTCCCTGCACGGCACCGTCCGGGTGAGCGCGCCGGACGGCTTCGGCACCGTCTTCGCCACCCCGGCGCTGGCCCGGGTGCGCCGGAACCACCCCCGGCTGCAGGCCGAACTCATGACGGCGACCAGGCAGTTGACGCTGCGACCGGCCGGCTTCGACCTCGCTCTGACCATCGGCAGGCCGCCGCGAAGCCGGCTGGTCACGGAGCACCTCACCGACTACGCGCTGGGGCTGTACGCCGCCGACGAGTACCTCGCGCGGTGCGGGGCGCCCGACACGGTCGGCGCGCTGCGGGAGCATCCGCTGATCTTCTACATCGAGTCGATGCTCCAGGTCGGCGACCTCGACATCGAACGCCATCTGCCGGGCAGCACACCCGCGTTCTCCTCCACCAACGTCTTCGCCCAGGTGGAGGCGGCCAGGCTGGGGGCCGGTATCGGCGTGCTGCCCGCCTTCCTCGCCGAGCGGGCCGGACTGCGGCGGCTGCTGGCCGAGGAGGTCGACATCCGACTGCCGATCACCCTGGCCGTGCGGCGCGAGGCGGTGACGCGGCCCGCCGTCCGGGCCGTGCGCGACGCCCTGCACCGGGAGGTCGCCGAGCGCGCCGCCGAGCTGCTCCCCCGGGGAGTGCCCGAGCGCGCCCGCAGCGACGCCCCGGAGGGCCTCGGCCACTGATCCGTCCGGACGCCCGAGGGCGCCCCGACCGAGCACAGACGGTCGGGGCGCCCTCGGGTCCGCGCCGGGGACCGGTCAGGCGGCCGGGGTGGCCGTGCCGCCGCCGCGACGGCGCAGGTAGACGACGCCGAGGCCGACGGCCACGGTCGCGGCGCCGGTCGCGGAGGCGACCTGGGCGTTGATCATGGGAACGGGGGTGGCGGGCGACGCGCCGCCGCACTGGGCGTGGCCGATGATCAGGTTCGCGCCGTTGAGCGCGGGCAGCAGGATGAAGTGGACGGCGTTGACGGTCAGGACGCCGTCGGCGTCGGTGCTCTGCTCGTTGAGGATCACCTGGCCGATGCCGGGGATGCTGACCGAGGTGTTCTGGGGGGCGTTGGCCTGCAGGGTGACCGGGGGGAGCGGGGCCGGCAGGGTGACCGTGCCGCCGGCGATGGTGCCGTTCCCGGTGGCGCCGCTGGGGGTGGCGTTGCAGGTGGCGTTGACGCCGGTCAGGGTCGCGCTGCCGACGGGGCCGAAGTTGACGCCGATGCTGTCGACGGTGGCGGAGGCCGAGGAGGTCCCCGTGGTCGGGTCGCCCGCGGTGGTGGCGGTCAGCGTGGAGTCGGTGGCGTAGGGCCCGGCGGTGAGGCCTACCAGGGTGGAGGTGCCGCCGGGCGGATAGGTGGAGGTGGGGGTCGGCGGTACGGCGGCCAGGTTGCCGAAGGCGTCGGCGGAGACGACGTAGGCGTTGGCCTCGGGGGAGGTGAGCGCGGCGAACGCCGGGCCGGCCACCGAGGTCAGGATGCCTGCGGCGAGGGCGGTACCGGCCAGGAGGCGGGTGCGCATGCGTGTTCTCACGGGGAGGGGGGCCTTTCCTGGGGAAGGGGGTGAGGGCCTTACCAGCGTGCGCATGCGACGACCGGGTTGTCTGATTTTCGTACGTGGCGCGAGGGGGTTTTCCGGAATTCCGCTCGCGCGGCCCATCCCCGGGTCGGCCGGCGGGGAGCTCAGGGGGCGAACTCGCCGACCGCGGCCGACCGGTCGCGGTGGTCGAGGTGGTCGATGCGGTCGATGTGATCAAGGCGGTCGAGGGGATCGACGGGGTGCGGCAGCGCGGTGCGGGCGGTCTTGTGCCAGGAGTCCTTGCGGCGCAGGATCCGCCAGAACGCGCGGACCGCCACGACGTAGGTGGCGGCGGCGTAGAGGGCCAGGGCGAGGCCGTAGCCGAGCGCGGCGCGGAGGCTGATGTCCGGTTCGCAGCGCCGCCGGTACAGCGGCCCCCACAGTGCGAACTCGCCCACCCCGATCAGCAGGTAGATCAGCAGCAGCGGGGCGCCGCCGTGCTGGAGGAAGTCGAGCGTGAACTGCGGGTAGGTGACGGCGTTGTAGGAGAACACCAGGATCGGCACCAGGTAGGCGACGAGGCCGACGAGCTGGAGCCAGGGCTGGGCCATGAAGTACAGGACCTCCAGGAAGCCGAGGGTGGTGAACTCGCGGGAGCCCCAGATCGAGCGCATGTAGCGGGCGCACTGCATGGAGCCCTGGGCCCAGCGCACCCGCTGGGTGAGCAGCTGCCGCATGCTCCACAGGGCCTCCTGGTCGACCCAGGCGTCGGTGGTGTAGCCGTTGCGCCAGCCGGCCAGCATCAGCCGCAGGCCCAGTTCGAAGTCCTCCAGCAGGGCCTTGCCCCACGGCTGTTCGTCGTCGAACCCGATGGAGTCCAGCGCCGACAGCCGGGTGAGCTGGCCGTTGCCGCCGACGTTGACCGTCCCGGTGTGCCGCCGGGTGATCTGCATCGCCGAGATCGGCCCGCGGAACTCCAGGTCCTGGAGGCGGGCCAGCAGCCGGGCGCAGCGGTTGGCGACCGGCCCGCGCCCGGGCAGCGGCGTGGCGACGTCCCGGTTGGACATCCGGACCTCGACCTGGACGCCGCCGATCCTCCGGTCGCCGAAGTAGGCCTGGCCGGAGCAGACCTCGAACAGGTTCGGGGAGGGGCGGCCGTCGGCGTCCAGGACGCAGACGATCACCCGGTCGGCGTCGGTGCCGTGCCACAGCTCGGCGTTCAGCGCCCGGTAGGCGGCGTTGAGCGCGTCGCCCTTGCCGGTCCGCGCCTCGGGCAGGTGCCGGGAGACGAGGTGGACGGGCCGGCCGGCGTGTTCCCGCACCAGGACCAGCTCGGCGGTGCCGTCCGTGGAGTGGTCGTCGACCACCCACACGGTGGCTTCGGGGAAGTGCTCGTCGAGGTGGTCGAGGGTGGCGCCGATGACGGCCTCCTCGTCCCGGCAGGGGATGAAGAAGTGCCAGTCGAAGGCGGCCGGATCGCCGGGCGGCAGGGAACGGGCGCGCAGGTAGTTGCGCACGATGACCGCGACGTAGGCCAGGAAGCTGATGCCCAGGACGAAGGAGAGCGAGACCGAGGTGTCGAGGAGGGTCACTGCTCGGGCTCCTTGCCGTCGGGCGCGGTCCCGCGGGCGACGATGCGCAGGTAGAGCAGGAAGGCGGCGAGTGCGGCGGCCATCATCAGGACCGATCCGAACAGCACGTGGGCCCAGCCGAAGCCCTCCTCGCCGAGGTGGTGCTGCATGGCGACGATCAGCGTGATCCGGCCGAGGTTGGTGGCCACCAGCAGGGCGGCGGCCACGGCGAACGCCAGCAGCAGCCGAACGGGTCGGCGGGTGCTGAAGAGCAGCAGCAGGCCGGTCAGCAGGGCGAACGGGGCCATCAGCAGCGCGCTGCTGCAGCCGGCCGTCAGCGCGATCCCGCGGTGCAGGCCGGCGTCCGTGCCGGCGTAGAGGACCGGGGCGCTCGGCCCGGCCAGGAGCATCGTGCGCAGGCCCAGGAGGCGTCCGACGAACCACGCCGCCGAGGCGAGCTCCTGGTGGCGGTAGGCGTGCTCGCCGGCGACGAGCAGGCCGGTCGTGCCGAGCAGCACGGGCCCGAAGACCCGGCCGAGCACCGTGGTGCGGCCCGCCGCGGGCCCGCTCCGGCGGGTCGTCCAGGACGACGCCCCGGACAGTGAAGAGGTCTCAGTGGTCACAGCGGGACTCCCGGGACGAGGGGCGGGAAGCGGGGCCGCCGAGAAGAAACGATTCTCCTTGGCGGCCCGCGCTCGTTGAACGGTTCACCCTCGGCCGCGCTCCTGATGGCCCTGCTCCCGGGCGTCGGCGGCCAGGTGGCCGCGGCGGATCAGCGCGACACCGGTCACCACCATCACCACCGCGACGGCCGCCGCGATCCCGAGGCCGGGCGTCCCGGTGGCGGCCAGGGCTCCGCCGACTCCGGCCGCCGGCGGGATCCCGCCGTGAATGTTTCCGTACACCAGGACTCCTCCATCTCCACCGGGTGGTCGACACCGCCGGGCGGCGTCGGCCAGGACTCCCGTATGGTGCTGGCCCGCCGCGGCCGGAGCGGCGACGCCACGCGTCGCCCGGGGCGATTCCACCCGCACGCCGCATCCCGCGGAACCCGCGGCCGGGCCCGGCCGCCGGCGTCCGCCACCGCTGCGCCGTCCGGGAGGGCGTTGGGCCGACAGGGGGGCCTTGCCGAGGTCCGGGCGCGGATTCCCCGTGTCCCGCGGCGGTGCCGTGTCGATACTGCACCAGCCCTACCGACACATATGACAATCGGAGAACAATGCCTTCCGCCGACATCGCGCTGGTCTTGGGAACCCGACCGGAAATCGTCAAACTCGCCGGCGTCGCCCGTCGCCTCGGGCCGCAGGCCAGGATCGTCTGGACCGGCCAGCACTGGGACGCCGGCCTCACCACCTGCTTCTTCGACCAGTACGGCCTGCCCCGTCCGGACCACCTCCTCAAGGGCGTCGGCGGCGAGGCCCGCGGCCGGCAGATCGGCCGCATGGTCGCCACCCTCAGCGACCACTTCACCGAGCGCCCCCCGGCCGCCGTCGTCGTCCAGGGGGACACCAACACCGCCGCCGCCGGAGCCCTGGGCGCGCACTGCGCGGGGATTCCGGTCGTCCATGTGGAAGCGGGCCTGCGCTCCTTCGACAACGAGATGCCGGAGGAGACCAACCGGCGCCTCATCGCCCCCGTCGCCGACCTGCACTGCGCCCCGACCCCGACGGCCGCCGCCCACCTGCTGCGCGAGGGCGTCGAGGCCGGACGCGTCCTCGTCACCGGCAACACCGTCGTCGAGGCGACGCTGGAGACGCTCCCCACGGAGAGCGACGCCCGCGGCGTCCTCGCCCGGTACCGGGTGGCCCGGGACGCCTACGTGCTCGCCACCGTCCACCGCCCGGAGAACACCGACGACCCCGCGCGCCTGGCGCAGCTGCTCGACCAGCTCGCCGCCCTCGACCTGCCCGTGCTGATGCCGCTGCACCCGCGCACCCGGTCCGCCGTCGACCGGTTCGGCCTGCGCCACTCGATCGTCCGGCTGCGGCAGATCCCCCCGCTCGACCACGCCACCTTCCTGGCCCTGGCCCGCCACTGCCGTCTGCTGGTCTCCGACTCCGGCGGCGTGCAGGAGGAGTGCACCGTCCTCAAGCGCCCCCTGATCGTGGTCCGCAACTCCACCGAGCGCCCCGAAGCCGTCCGGGCCGGCTTCGCCCGCCTGGCCCAGCCGGGCCACCAACTCGCCCGAGCCCTAAGGGAGATGCTCGACGACGCGACGCTCGCCGGCCGACTCGCCCAGGTCCCCTCCCCGTACGGCGACGGCAGCGCCAGCGCCGACATCGTCGCCGCCATCCGTGCCCGCTACCTCGGTCGCGAGCAGGCCTTCGGCCCTCAGCTGCCGGCCCCCGGCCAGGCCGCGGACCGGGACCGCGCGGTGACGGCCCGCCACCCCTGAGGGCCGGGGGTCCGTCCGGTCGTCGCGCCGACCCCGATGGCGCACGTGACGGCTCGCCAGAATGACAGATAGTAATATTATGTGCACATATTGTTTCCATGACAAGAGACCTTTGCGGTCCGTCGCGCCTTCTGGAGCGCACGGCCCGCCTCGTGACGACAGCAACGCTGCTGGGAATGCTCGGCGCCGGCCTCACCGGATTACCGGCACAGGCCGAACCGGCCTCCCGGCAGGCGCCCGCGAGCACCGGCGGGCGCGTCCTGGCCACCGGCACACCACTGCTCCAGGAGACCTTCACCGGGGCCACGGCGGACCCCCGCTTCACCGCCGTCGGCTCCGCCTGCCTCACCGGCGCGCCCGCCGGGACCCTCACCCCCGGCGGCCATCCGCTCGGCGGCTGCCCTGCCCTTGAGGTCGGGCCGGTGCCGCCGCTGAACGCCGCGCCGCACGGCTACCTCCGGATCACCGACGCCTCGAACGACCAGAGCGGCGCCGTCCTGTTCGACCAGGCGCTGCCCGCCGGCAACGGCCTGGACGTCACCTTCGACCAGTGGCAGTACGGCAGCACCACGCCCGCCACCCCCGCCGACGGCATCTCCTTCTTCCTGGTCAACGGCGACACCTCGCTCACCCATCCGGGCGCCTTCGGCGGCAGCCTCGGCTACGCGCAGAAACTCCCCGACGACAACCCGAGCCTCACCTTCCTGCCCGGCGTCGACCGCGGCTACCTGGGCGTCGGGCTGGACGTCCTCGGCAACTACTTCGGCGACTGGGAGCAGCGCGGCAACGGCTGCGCGACCCGCTCGCCGGCCGGCACCGGCTTCCGCATCCCCGCGCCCGGCTCGAACATGGTCACCGTCCGCGGCCCGGGCGACGGCACCACCGGCTACTGCTTCCTGACCGCGACGACCAGCAACTTCACCACCACCGGCCCGTGGCCCTCGACCCTGCCGGGCCAGCTGCAGGGCCCGCTGACGGTGATGCCGCCGCTGGCGACCCCGGTGCAGGCGGAGACCCTGCTGGAGCCGTCCCGCCGCCAGGTGAACGTGCACCTGACCCCGGCGCCGTCGCCGGTGCTGACGATCAGTGTGGACTTCAACGACGGCACCGGCCCGCACCAGGTGCTGTCCACCCCCGCTCCGACGCCCGTCCCGTCCACCTACAAGTTCGGCTTCGCCGGGTCGACCGGCCTGTTCACCGACGTCCACCTGATCCGCAACGTGGTGGTCACCACCGACCAGCCGCTGCCCGCGCTGAACCTGGTGAAGCAGGTCCACCAGCCGCTGCCCGGGCTCATCACGGTCGGCACGCCCGTCCCGTACGACTTCGTGGTGACCAACTCCGGGAACGTGGCGATCGACAACCTGGGCGTCACCGACCCCAAGGTCGGGCCGGTCAGCTGCCCCGTCGTCACCCTGAACCCCGGCGAGACCGTGACGTGTACGGCCACCTACCTGGTGACCGCCGCCGACGCAGCGGCCGGCCAGATCGCCAACACGGCCGTGGCCACCGGCACCGCCGAAGGCGCCCCGATCGAGTCCCCGCCGGCCTCGGAGAACGTGCCGGTCGTGGCACCACCGGGCATCAACCTCACCAAGCACGTCGACGCCCCCGGCCCGTTCGCGGTCGGGGACACCGTGCCCTACAGCTACCTGGTCACCAACACCGGCGGTGTCCAGGTGAACGCCGTCAGCGTGACCGACGACCGGGTCACCGGCATCACCTGTGACGCCACCACGCTGGCCCCGGCCGGCAGCCCGGGCGACAGCACCACCTGCCACGGCAGCTACGTCGTCACCCAGCCGGACGCCGACGCCGGCCAGGTCGTCAACAACGCCCTCGCCCAGGGCACGGCCGACGGAGCGCCGGTCACCTCCCCGCCGGCCCAGGCCACCGTCCCCGTGGTCTCGACGTCGAGCCTGGGTCTGACGAAGCAGGCGAGCACCCCCGGCCCGGTGAACGTGGGCGACACCGTCACCTACACGTACACGGTCACCAACACGGGCGCGACGACGCTGAACAGCGTGAAGGTCGCGGACGACCACGTCACGCCGGTGAACTGCTCCGAGACGACGCTCGGTCCCGGGCAGAGCACGACGTGTACCGGTACCTATGTGGTGACGGCCGCCGACGCGGTGGTGGGCCATGTGCTCAATGTGGCGACGGCGAACGGCCTCAACCCGCAGGACGTGCCCGTCGAGAGCCCACCGGCGCAGGCCACGGTCGAGGTGGTGGGTGTCGCGGGTCTGTCGCTGACGAAGCAGGCGAGTACCCCGGGTCCGGTGAACGTGGGGGACACGGTCACCTACACGTACACGGTGACGAATACGGGTACGGCTGCGTTGCACAAC
>NZ_JBHVIV010000032.1:52167-92976 GCF_042799475.1 Kitasatospora sp. NPDC057692
GGGTCGGTGGTGAGTCCGCCGGCGCAGGAGACGGTGTCGGTCGCGTCGGTGGCGGGTCTGTCGCTGGCGAAGCAGGCGAGTACCCCGGGTCCGGTGAACGTGGGGGACACGGTCACCTACACGTACACGGTGACGAATACGGGTACGGCTGCGTTGCACAACCTGACGGTGACGGATGATCGGGTTGCGCCGATCGTGTGCTCGACGATGAGTCTGGCTGCTGGGCAGAGTACGACGTGCAGCGGGAGTTACGTGGTGACTGCGGCGGATGCCGTTGTGGGGCAGATCATCAATGTGGCGACGGCGAGTGCGCTCGACCCGGAGGGTGGGTCGGTGGTGAGTCCGCCGGCGCAGGAGACGGTGTCGGTCGCGTCGGTGGCGGGTCTGTCGCTGGCGAAGCAGGCGAGTACCCCGGGTCCGGTCCATGTGGGGGACACGGTCACCTACACGTACGCGGTGACGAATACGGGTACGGCTGCGTTGCACAACCTGACGGTGACGGACGACAAGGTCACGCCGATCACGTGTGGGGCGACGACGCTGGCCGCCGGGCAGAGCACCACCTGCACCGGCAGCTACGTGGTGACCGGCGCGGACGCGGCGGGCGGCAGCGTGACGAACCACGCCACGGCCAACGCGCTCGACCCGCAGGGTCGGCCCGTGACGAGCCCTCAGGCGCAGGCCACCGTGCCGGTGGCGGGTGTCACGTCGAGCCTGTCGCTGACCAAGCAGGCCGATCTGCCCGGTCCGGTCCACGTGGGTGACACGATCACCTACACCTACACGGTCACCAACACCGGTACGAGTACGCTGACCGACCTGGCCATCGACGACGACCGGGTCTCGGACATCACGTGCGCCGAGACGACCCTCGCTCCGGGGCAGAGCACGACCTGCACCGGCGCCTACGTGGTCACCGAGCACGACGCCGAGGTGGGCCACGTCAGCAACCGCGCGACGGCCAACGCCCTGGACCCGGACTGCCGACCCGTTCAGAGCCCGCCCGTCGAGCTCTGCATCACCGTCGAGGAGGAGTGGTCGCCGCCGCACCACGGTCACAAGTCGGCGCGTCCCGAGTCCTTCGACTACATCGACCACCTCGACCACTTCCACTACTTCGGCTACTCGGCCGAGGCCGCGTGACCGGTGAACGGTGAACGGTCAGGGCCGATAGCCGGCCCCCGCCCCACCACAGTGGCCCCACCGGAGATCCGTCCGGTGGGGCCACTTCGGCGTGGCGGCTCAAGGTGAGGCGCCGGGGCCGGGGCCCGTCAGGCGGGGACGGTGCGGCGGAGGCGGGTAGTGGTGAAGAGGGCGGCGGCCATGGCTCCGCGGCCTGGCCTTCGCCGACGCGCTCGCCGTCGTCCCGCCGGGCGGCGCCCCGGCCGGCGCCACCGTCGAGGTGCTGCCCCTGCCGCGCCGCTGAGCGGCTACCCGCGCCCCAGCTCGGCGGCGAAGCGGTCGGCGGCCTCCGCCAGGCCGTTGAGGTGCCGGTTCGGGTGGCCGTGGTCCCCGAGGAGGCGGCGGGCGGCGGCGAGGTCGCCGTCCAGCAGTTCGCAGAGGACCACCAGGGCGATGGACGGGGGCATGTGGTGCCGGGTCGTCCACCGCTGGACCGCGGGCATGCCCTCGCGCGCCAGGACCTCGCGCAGCTCCTCGATCACCGGTGCGAGCCAGATCGCCTTCAGCGCGTACTCGCCGCGCCCGGCGAAGGTCCCGGAGAGGCCGGCCAGCAGTTCGGCCGGGTACTCCTCGACCGGCTCGGCGAAGTCGGCGTAGTCCTTGGTGAACTCCTCCCAGTCGGCGTCGAGTTCGGCGATCTGGGCGGGGAGCAGCGGCCACCGGGCGTGGTGCTCCTCGGCGAGGGTGAACACCTCGCGCAGCAGGGGGTATGAGAGCTCGGTGGTGCGCGCGAGCAGCACCGCGTCGTAGAGGTCCTTGCCCTGCGGGTGGGCGTCGGAGACCAGCCAGAGGATCTTCCAGGCGAGCGAGAGCTCCGGCGTCGCGGCGAGCAGCGGGCCGGCGACCCCGGGCAGCTCGCAGGGCCGCGGCTCGGCGGGCAGGCGCTCGGTGAAGACGAAGTCCAGCTGGACGGTGCCGCCGGGCACGCCCGGGGCCGTCCACGGCAGCACCAGCCGGCGTCCGGGGACCCGGCCGTACGTCCAGATGTCGTCGTCGACGGCCCGGTCGGCGTGCAGCCGGACCGTGCCGGAGAGCGCTTCGGCGTCGGCGGCCAGCCCGGTGAGCATCCGGCCGGTCCGCTCGTCCTCCAGCAGCCAGTCCACCGGCCGCACCACGAAGTCCAGGTCGCCCGGCTCCCGGGCCTGTTCGCCGAACCAGGCGCGCAGCAGGACGCTGCCGCGCAGGACGAGGTGCTCGGCCCAGGGCGAGGCGGCGACGGCGGACAGCACGGTGGCCAGCGCCTCGCGCCGGGCGGTCAGCCAGCGCTCGGCGAGCAGCGGGTCGCCGAAGACGGGTTCGCTCGGCCGCAGGGCCCGGGCGTAGCCGGCGAGCGCGGGGTCGAAGACCGGTTGCTGGCGCACCCCCTCGGCGTCGATCGGCAGGATGGACCGGGGCAGGTCCCGCTCCTCCCGGACGTCCTCCGACGGGGGCCGGCCGGGCAGCGAGAGGCCCTGCCACGGGCCGTGCTCCAGGCCCTCCCAGTCGAGGGGCTGCTCCTTGGTCATCGGGTTTCTCCTTCGGTGGTGCGGTCGTTCTCGGTCAACCAGCCGGCGTCCAGCGCCTCGTCGCTGTCCACGGCGACGAACTCGCGCTCCACGGAGGCGATCCGGTGACCGTCGGCGGCGAGTTCTGCGAGCAGTGCCTCCAAGCGCCGGCCGGCGGTGGCCAGGCCGACCCGGCGGCACCGCTGGGTGACGAACCACTCGCGGTGGCCGTCCTCGCGCACCCGGCGGGGGTTGTGCGACAGATGGGCGCCGTGCCGGACGGCGAGGTCGGCGAGGCCGGACGCCGGGGCGGGCCCGGGAAGCAGCAGTTTGACGTGGTGTTCGAAGTAGCGGGCCGGCCCGTGCGCGGCGGCGTCCGCGTCCTCGGCCGGGACGCCGTCGGCCCACGGCGCGGCCTCGATCTTGGTGCGCAGGACGGCGAACCCGGCCCCGGTCAGCCGCCGCGCCGTCCGGGCGGCCGTCGCGGCGACCTCGTCCAGCGGCCCGGCGGTGCGCAGGGTGAGCATCGGCTGCGAGGGCGCGGCGCCGCGGGCCAGCAGGATGTGGGTGGACTTCAGGCCGTGGTCGGCGGCCCAGGCGGTGAGCGCCTCGGCGTCACCCGGTCGCACGGTGAGGTGCACCTCGAAGTCTCCGCTCAGCCCGGGCGGGGCCGGGGTGTCGTCGGGGTGGTGGTCGGGGCGGGTGGTGCGCATGGCGGCATCGTGCCAGAGGGCTCCGACAGCCGGGGCGGCCCGGTGGGGCGTCAGGCCGACGTCAGGTAGCCCGGGGCGGCCCAGGCGTCGTCGTCGACGGTGAGCCAGGGGGCGGCCGCGACGGCGGTCGGCGTCGCCCCGGCGAAGGCGAGCACCTCCCGGTGCAGGTGGGACTGGTCGGCGTAGCCGGCCTCGGCCGCGACCAGGGCGGGGCGGTGGCCGGCGGCGAGGCGGTGGGCCGCGTGGTCGAAGCGGACCAGCCGGGCCGCGTGCTTGGGTGTCAGGCCGATCTGGTTCCGGAAGCGCGACCAGAGGCGTTTGCGGCTCCAGCCCGCCTCGGATGCCAGCCCCTCGATCCGGACACCGCCCCGGTGGGTCACCAACCGCCGCCAGACGAAGGCGACTTCGGGATCGACGGCGGGCCCGTCCCGGTGGCGTCGGGCGAGCGCGGCCTCGGCGATCGCGAACCGGTCGGCCCAGGAAGCGGCGGCCCGCAGCCGCTCCTGGATGCGGTCGGCGTCGCGGCCCCACAGGTCGTCGAGGCGGACGATCGCCGTGCCCAGGTCCGCGGCGGGTCCCAGGACGGCGTGCGCGACCACCGGCGACAGCCGGATCTGGAGGCACTCGATGTCCCGTCCGCGCCCGCGCAGGCCGTGCGGCGCGAGTCCGACGACGACGCTGCCGGTCTCCTGGGGGCCGCCGTCGGCGCCGCCGACGGCGAGCGGGGCGTCCCCGAGGTCGACGGCCACGGTGACGGCCGGGTAGGGGACCACCTCCAGGTCGAGCGGGCCGGCGCTGCGGGCACGGAATCCCGCCATGTCGACGCCTCCGATCCGGCCGGGGCGCACGGGAGTTGTGATGTCCCACAGTGCCCCGGCGGCGGGGAGCGTCTCGACGGGTCGCATGCCGCCAGGCTACGGGACATTCGTCCAAGACCGGCGGCCCCGGGGGCGGCGAACCTGGTGGCCCCGGGCAGGAAGCCCGGGGACCGGAAAGGACCGCTCGTGAGCCACTCGCCCGTGACCCACTCGCCCGTGACCCACTCGCCCGTGACCCGTCCGCCCGTGCCGCACCCGCCTCTGCCGCACCCGCCGATCGACCCCTTCGGGTCCGCCGTCGAACTCGCCGCCGCCATCCGCCACAAGGAGGTGAGCCCGGTCGAGGCGGCCGACCACTACCTCGCGCGGATGGACGCGCTGGACCCCGGGCTGAACGCCTTCTGCCACCGCGACGACGACGCCGTCCGCAGGGCCGCGGCCGCCGCGGCCGACGCGGTGGCGCGGGCCGGGTCCGCCGACGACCTTCCGCCGTTCTTCGGCGTCCCGCTGCCGGTCAAGGACCTCCGGGACGTCTTCGGCTGGCCCACCACCCACGGCTCGGCCGGCGCCTCCCGGGAGCGGGCCGCGGCCTCGGACCCGGTGGTCCGGCGGTTCGTGGCCGCGGGGTTCGTGCTGCTCGGCAAGACCACCACCTCCGAGTTCGGCACGCTGCCGTTCACCGAGAGCGAGGCGCTCGGCATCTCGCGCAACCCGTGGGACCCGGACCGGACGCCGGGCGGCTCGTCGAGCGGCGCGGGCGTCGCGGTCGCCGCCGGGATGGCGCCCGTCGCGCACGCCGAGGACGGCGGCGGCTCGATCCGCATCCCCGCCTCGTGCACCGGCCTGGTCGGCCTGAAGCCCACGCGCGGGCGGGTGACCGACGCGACCGTGGCCGTGGAGGGGCTCGGCTCCAGCGGGGTGGTGACCCGTTCGGTGGCCGACACCGCGGCCGTCCTGGACGTGCTCGCCCGACACGACCCGGGTGCCTGGTGGTCGCCGCCGTCCCCGGCCGGCTCCTTCGCCGACGCGATGTGGGCGGACCCGCCCGCCGGGCTGCGGATCGGCGTGCTGCTGGACTCCCCGGTCGAGGGGGTGGCGGTGGACCCGGCGTGCGCGGCGGCCGTCGCCCTGGCCCTGCGCACGCTCGAAGCGGCCGGCCACCACATCGTCGACACCCGCCTGCCGCTGCCCCGGACCGACGAGCTGGTGGCGGCGTTCACGACGATGTGGAACATCGGCGGCGCCGGGGTCCCGCTCGCCGACCCGGAGCGGATCGAGCCGCACAACCGCGCCCTGCGCGACGCGGCGCGGTCGGTCGACTCCTGGGCCTACGCCGAGGGGGTGCTCGCGGCCCAGCGGCTGTCGCGGCGCGTCGTCGAGGGCTTCACCGCCGGCTTCGACCTGCTGGTCACGCCCACCATGGCGTGCCTGCCGCCGCGGATCGGCGCCTGGCGGGCGGGCACCGACGAGGACCCGCTGATGGCGCTGCGGAACAGCTACCCGATGGGGGTCTTCACCTCCCTGTTCAACGTGACCGGGCAGCCGGCGGTCTCGCTGCCGCTCCACCACGACGGGGCCACCGGTCTGCCGGTCGGTGTCCAGCTCGTTGCCGCGCCGTGGCGGGAGGACCTCCTCCTCCAGGTGGCCCGCACCCTGGAACTCGCCGTCCCGTGGAGCGACCGCCGCCCGCCGGCCTCCGGGAGCCGGTAGCCCGGGCCGTGGGACGCCGTCCGGGCCCGGGGGCGGCCACGGGGGTGCCGCCTCCGGGCCCCGGCCGACGCCCCGGCCGACGCCCCGGTCGGGGCCCGGGGATACTGGCCGGATGCGAACGTACTCACCGGCCGCCGCGGCCGTGAACCTGCTGCTCGGGGTTCCGGCCGTGGTGCCGATCTGGCTGCTGTGGTACTTCGCCGTCAACTGGCCGCTGAAGGCACTGGGATGGACGGTGGGGGAGCCGACCGAGAACGACGGGCCGCTGCCCTGGCTGGTGCTGTGCGGACCGGTGGTGCTGGCCTGCGCGGCGCTGTGGTGGCTGGCGAACGAGGGCGTCCGGGGCCGGGCCGGGCGGGCGGGCCGGGCCTTCGGCGGGTGGGTGTACTGGCCGCTGAGCGCCGGGCTGACCCTGCTGCCCACGGGCGTGCTCATCGCGAGGTCGTAGCGGCGGGGGCGGTCAGCAGGGCGGTGACGGCGGCGAGCAGGGCGGTGGCACCGGCCAGCAGGAGCACCGTGGTGGGGGTGGTGCGGTCGACGACGGCGCCGCCGAGCAGGGCGGCGATCCCGATGGTGGCCTGGAAGGAGGCGGTGAACAGCACGCCCGCGGCCTCGGGGGCGTGCGGGGCGGCGGCGAGGAACCAGCTGAGCGAGCAGACCGGGACGGCGCCGTAGGCCGCGCCCCAGAGCAGCAGCAGCGCGGTCGCGCCGGGGCCGGTGGTGCCGAGCAGGGGCAGCAGGAGGGTGGCGGCGGCCAGCAGGGCGGCCGCCGCGGTGAACACCGGGCGCAGGGCGCGGGCGGCGTGCCGGCCGGCGAGCAGGTTGCCGAGCAGTCCGGCGGCGCCGTAGGCGAGCAGCAGGCCGCCGATCAGGCCCGGTCCGGCGTGGGTGACCTCGGCCAGGAACGGCGTGACGTAGGTGTAGCCGCCGAAGTGTGCGAGGACGATCAGGAAGGTCACCGCGAGGCCGGCCCGGGTGGCCCGGCCGGTGAGCAGCCCGCGCAGGACGCCGAGGCCGGTGGTGGTGGCCGGTGGTGCCAGCGGCGGCAGGAAGGCCAGGAGCGCGGCCAGGACCAGCAGGGTGAGCACGCCCATCGCCGCGAAGGCCGCGCGCCAGCCCGCGAGCGAGCCGAGCAGCACCCCGGCCGGGACGCCCAGTACGGAGCCGAGCGGGACGGCGGTGAAGATCACGGTGTTGGCGAGCGCCTGCCGGTGCGGCGGGACCAGGCGCGGGGCGAGCCCCGAGCCGATCGACCAGAAGGCGCCGATGACCAGGCCGAGGGCCACCCGGGCGACCAGCACCGCCCCGTAGGCGGGGGCGAAGGCGTTCAGCAGGTCGGCGAGGGCCAGGAGCAGCAGCAGGGCGCAGAGCATCGTGCGGCGGTCGGCGCGGCGGGTCGCCACGGTGACGGCCGGCGCGGCCACGGCGGCGACCAGGCCGGGCAGGGTCATCATCAGCCCGGCGGTGCCGTCGGAGATCCGGAAGTCCGCGCCGATCGGGGTGAGCAGGCCGACGGGCAGGATCTCGGTGGTGACGATGGCGAAGACGCCCGCGGTGACGGCGAGGACGGCGGGCCACCCGCCGCTCCGGGGCCGGGGCCGGGGTCGTGCGGTGGGCTGGGCGGTGTCGAGCATGGCGGTGTTCCTGTCCGGGCACGATGGGTGATCGATGCCCGAAGTCCACCAAGCGGACGGGGTGTTGGGCTGGCGAGAATCGGACGTCAACCGTGCCCCGGCAGGCGGACGGCGCCTGCCGGCATCAGCCGGAGGCGCCGTGGGCCCGGACAGCGGGGAGCCGGGCCGGCGGCGTCGGGGCGGTGGGGAGCACCGCCCCGACGCCCGCGGCCCGGCTAGCCCTGGGCCCCCTGCTCCGCCGCCACCCCCGAGGCCCCCGCCACGTCCTTGGCGAACTTCACGACGCCGGTGTTGTCGACGTGCCGGGCCGCGACCCATGCGTTGCGGTCGCGCAGCAGGTACCAGATGTCGTTGCCGTCGATGTTCTGCGCCCTCACCTTCGACCGCAGGCCGACCTTGGTGCCGAAGGGGAGGGAGCCGACGATGGAGGAGTCGGTGCTGGGGAACTCCCGGATGTTGACTCCGATCTCGCTGACAACGGTCCCGAAAGGCTCGCTGGGTGTACCCATCTCTTCCTCGCTCTTCTTTCGCCGACGACACACGGTCCGAGCAGCACGGGTCCGGCGAGCGTGACCGCGACGGCCTGCCCGTGCGCCGCGAGCCTAGGAGGGGGACCGGCGCGATCGGCCGCTCCGGCGCCTTCTCGGCGATCCGTTCGCCCGGAGCGGCGGAGCGCGCGGGTCTCCGAGGGATGTCGGGGCGTCTGAGGGCCGGGCCGTGGAGTGCCGCGGAGTGGGCGTCCGGTCTCGTGGACGCCCGCCGGCCCGGCCCGGCGGTCCGCGGGCCGGGCGCCGGTCAGATCCGGTCGGCGGACCAGGCCGGATCGCGGCCGGTGAGGGCCAGCAGCAGGTCCTCGGTGTCGGCGCCCGGCGGCGGCGTGCGCGGCGGGTCGAAGCGGCCGGTGCCCGCCAGGTCGCGGTAGCCGCGGAACTCGGCGAGCGCGTACCGGGCGGCGCCCGGCGGCATCCGGCCGCACTCGCCCAGCGCCCGGGAGAGGTCCCAGCCGTGCACGACGGTTTCGGCGGTCAGCTCCCGGGCGTACCCGCCGGCGTCGCGCAGGCCGTACGGCAGGTGCACCAGGAAGTCGGGGGCGCCGGGGCGGTTGAGCGCGCGCTGCGCGCTGCGCACCGCCATCGACCACACGCCCAGCGGGTTGCGGCCGAGCACGTCGCCCTCGAAGCGGTGGCCGATCTGCTCCGGGGTGTAGCCGGCGACCGCCTGGCAGACCCACAGGTGCTGGGCCGCCACATGGTTCACCAGTGTGCGCACATCCCAGTCGCGGCACGGGGTGGGCGCTGTCCAGAGGTCCTCGGACATCGAGCGCAGCAGCCGGGCCGTTTCGGCGCCGGCGGCCGCGTACTGTGCGCGGACCTCAGCGTGGAATCCGGATGGGTGGGGACATTCCATCGCCGGGCCTCCGTCTCCTGCCCTGCTCACTCCCAGTAAACCGCTACGGGGCGTGACACGCCAGGGGAGCCGGTGCCCGTCGTGCTGGGGATCTCCGGAGGCCGGCGGCGTTGGTGATCACCGTCCGTGGCGGTGGCGAGGCACTCTGGTGAAGGCCCGGGGCCCGGCTGTAGTGTCCACGCCATGACGACCGCCCGGCGCCGGGTCGCCCTCACCGCGACCCTCATCGGCGCTCTCGCCGCCACCGTCCTCCCCGCCACCGCGGCCACAGCGCAGCCGGCCCGCCCGTCCTGTCGGACCGTCGACTCCGCGCCGCTCGACCGCGAGCAGGCGCGCACCGCCGACCCGCGGACGGCCGCGCTGACCGAGCGCGGGGGCTTCGGCGACTTCGTCCGCCGCTTCCCGGCCGCGCTCTGCTCCGCGCGCGGCGCCGCCGCGGCCGGCCGGATCGTCGACGCCTGGGGCGAGGCGCTCTGGCGGGCCGGCGTCGACCGCGCCCAGGGCCGCCGCCCCGGCGGGGACCTGCCGGCCGGCGACGACCGCCCGGTGTACTGGACCAGGGTCGCCATGACCATCCAACTCGCCCGCTGGCAGCCGGACTTCGACATCGACACGGCGGCCCTGCGGCAGCGCTTCGAGGACGCCTCGCGCGGGCTGTCCGACAGCGCCTTCGGCGCCCGCCACGGCGTGCGCCGGATCTTCGTGAGCGGGTTCGACCCCTTCGGCCTGGACGCCGAGCCGCGCCGCGCCAACCCCTCGGGATCGGCGGTGCTGCAACTGGACGGACGGCGGATCACCCTCGCCGACGGCACGCCGGCCGAGATCCAGGCGGTGGTGTTCCCGGTCCGCTACGGCGACTTCGACCGCGGCATCGTCGAACGCGCCTTCGGCCCGCGGCTCGCCCGCGGCCACCGCTCCGCCGACCTCATCACCACCATCAGTCAGGGCTACCCCGGGCTGTTCACCCTGGAGGCCTGGGCCGGCCGGTCCCGCTCCGCCGACCCCTACCCGGACAACGCCGGCGCGCTCTCCGGCGGCACCCGCGACCACCCCGTCACCGCCCCCGGGCTCGGCCCCGGCGCCGAGTTCATCGCCACCAGCCTGCCCACCGGGCCGATGACGGCCGTTCAGCAGCCCTACCCGGTCAAGCTGAACACCACCGTCACCGAGATCCCCGCCGGGGCGAGCGCCCCGGTCGACCGGGCGGACGGCCCGACCCCCGGCTCGCGCGCGGTCGCCGGCGGCGGCGGGGGCTACCTCTCCAACGAGGTCGCCTACCGCACCAACCGGCTGCGCCTGGAGCTCGCCCCGCAGCTGCCCGGCGGCCATCTGCACACCCCCGTGCTCACCGGCCTGCCGGAGCAGACGGACCAGCTCACCGGGCCGGTCTTCGAGCAGAACGAGGCCGCGATCGCCGGCGAGGTCCTGGAGGTCCTGCGGCACAGCGCGGGCTGACGGAGACGGCTGGGGCGGGTACGGCCACCGGCCCGTCCGGCCACCGGCCCGTCCGGCCACCGGCCCGTCCGGCAGGGCGCCCGGGATCACTCCCCGGGCACCCGGACCGGACGGGCCTTCGTCGTGCCGGACCGGTACCGGGAGCCGGCCGGCGGTGACGGTGCGGCCGCCGTCGATCGCGAGCCGGATGAGCGGGGGCCGCAGCCGCCGGCCGCCGACCCCGGCGGGCCGGGCCGCCGTGTCCCGCAGTTCGAGCGGGCCCGGGACGCCGATGCGCACGTGACCGCCCCTCCGGCGGGCCGTTCCGCCGGGCGCGCGGGACCCGTCCGCCCGCCGGTGTTCGCTGTCGTGCGCCGTGCGGGCGTGGTGCGCGCCCGGCGCCGTAGCGGTGGCGGACCGCCCGGGTGCGCGCCGGTCGCGAGCCCCCGGTCGACCGGCGCGCCGATCGTCCGGTTCGCCCCCGACCGGACGCCGCGGGATGAATCCGGACCCCCCTGGCCGACCCGGGAAGCGCCCGGCGAGGGGTTATCCGGCGGCGGGCCGCTGCGTAGGGTTCGGGGCCCAGGTCAGGAGCGCTGGCGAAGCCATCCCCCGGGAGGTAGCACCATGACGGAGCCGAAGGCGAACATCCTGCTCGAAGGCGGCGCGGCCGGCGCCGACTTCGCGCGCGTACGCGAGGTCGGCGCCGGTGAGAGCGTCGTCAAGGTCCTCACCGGCAACCGGTACGAGCACTTCCGGCGCACCGGCCGGACGGAGGAGCACGAGGGCGTCCCGCTGGACGTCTTCGAGTGGAGCGGGAACACCTTCGTCGCCGAGTGACGCCCGCCGGGGGTGCCGGGGCCGCCTGTCCGGCGCCCGGCACCCCCGCCGTCGGGTGCGGGACGAGTGCCCGTCCGCTCGACGCGCGACCGGAGGTTTTCCGGCGGGCGGGCCGGTCCGGAGGACAAATCCCGCCGATTTGGTACAAGGTGCCGCCTGCGTGAGCATGGGCCTCCGCTCCACCGAGCGCGCAGGACGCAGGAAAGGCACCACACCCTCATGCAGACCAGCCCGGCCGCGACCCGGCAGGCACCCCCGGCGTCGCCGTCCCCGGCGCCGTCCTCCCCGCCCCCGTCGCCGCCGTCGGCGCCCCGCTCCGCCGTCCGCCGGTTCGGCCTGCCGACCGCGACCGCCCTGGTCATGGGTAACATCATCGGCGGCGGCATCTTCATGATCCCCGCCGCGGTGGCCCCGTACGGGACGGTCAGCCTGCTCGCCTTCGCCGTGCTGACCGTCGGCGCGATCGCGCTGGCCCTGGTCTTCGGGCGGCTCGCGCGCCGCGACCCGCGCACCGGTGGGCCCTACGTCTACGCCCGCGAAGCCTTCGGCGACTTCGCCGGCTTCCTGGCCGCCTGGTCCTACTGGATCACCACCTGGGTCAGCAACGCCGCCCTCGCCGTCGCCGCCGTCGGGTACCTCGACGTCCTGTGGCCGGCCGTCGGCCGCTCCACCGGGCTCGCCCTCGGCTGCGCGCTGGCCGTCCAGTGGCTGCCCGCGCTCGCCAACCTGGCCGGTACCCGGTACGTCGGAGCCGTCCAACTCGTGGCCACGATCCTGAAGTTCATCCCGCTGGCGGTCGTCGCGGTGGCCGGTCTCGGCTCCTTCGACCCGGCGAACCTCGGTCCCTTCGACGCGACCGGTGACGGCTGGCTCGGCGGAATGACGGCCGCCGCCGCGATCCTGCTCTTCAGCTACCTCGGGGTGGAGTCGGCCGCGATGAGCGCCGGCCAGGTCCGCGACCCGGAGCGCAACGTCGGCCGGGCCAGCGTGCTCGGCACCGCGGGCGCCGCCGTCGTCTACCTGCTCGGCACGCTCGCCGTGTTCGGCACCGTCGCCCACGAGCGGCTGATCCACTCCACCGCGCCGTTCTCCGACTCGGTGAACGCGGTCTTCGGCGGCTCCTGGGGCGGCACCGCCGTCGCCGTCGCCGCCCTCGTCTCGATGACCGGCGCGCTCAACGGCTGGACCCTGCTCTCCGCCCAGGCCCCCTACGCCGCCGCCAAGGACGGCCTGTTCCCGGCCGTCTTCGCCACCGAGCGCCGCGGCGTGCCCGTCGTCGGCGTCCTGACCGGCGTCACGCTCGCCTCGCTGCTCACCGTCCTCGACTTCGCCTCCGGCGCGAAGGCCGCCTTCGACACCCTGGTGCTGGTCACCACCTTCACCGCGACCGTGCCCTACCTCCTCTCCAGCGCCGCCCAGCTGCGCTGGCTGCTGAGCGGAGACCGCGACCGTGTCGCCCCGGCCCGCCTCACCCGCGACCTCGTGCTCGCCCTCGGGGCCTTCGCCTTCTCCGCCTGGCTGGTCGCCGGCGCCGGGTACGCGGCCGTCTACCAGGGCGTCCTCTTCCTGGTCGTCGGCGTCCTCGTGCACACCGTCCTCGCCGCCCGCCGCCGCCGGGCCTGACAGGGCGGCCTGACGGGGGCGGGCGGCGGCGTACGCGCGGCCGGTGGCCCTAAGGTCGGTGCATGAGCGCTCAGGCCGGTGCGACGCCGGACCCGTCGGAACGGACGCTGCGTCACCTCATGGGGGAGGCGCGCTGGTCCGCCCTGCTCGACGGCGCGCACGTGCGCCGGCACCCGATCGGCGACACCCTGCTGCACCAGGGCGAGGCCGGCACCCATGTGCTCGCCCTGCTCGGCGGGGTCGCCAAGGTGGTCCGCCGGGAACCGGACGGCGATCTGACCCTGCTCGCCTTCCGCGGCCCCGGCGAGCTGCTGGGCGAGGTGGCGGTACTGGACGACGGGGTGCGCTCGGCGAGCGTGCAGGCCATAGTCGACTGCTCGGTGGCGGTGGTCCCCCGGGCGCCGTTCCTGCGGTTCGTCGCCGACCACGGCCTGTACCCCGTGATGGTCCGCTACGCCCTCGGCCGGCTCCGGGAGTCGGACGTCGCCCGCGGCGGCGGGGACGTGGTGGCCCGGCTGGCGGGCGCCCTGGTGGTGCTGGCCGAGCTCTCCGCCGACGCCGACGCGCCCGGCGGCGGTCCGGGTGGCGGTCCGGGCGGCGGGGCGCGTGGCGCGGCGCGTTCGGGCGTCGTCCTCGCGCTGACCCGCGACGACCTGGCCCAGTACCTCGGCGTCTCCCGGAACACCGTCACCGCCGGTCTCGCCGAGCTGGAGCCGCTGCGCGTCGCGTGCGGGCGCAGGCGCATCACCGTCGGGGACCTGGCCGCCCTGCGGAACGCCGCCGCGGGAACGGCCGAAGGGGCGCCCCGCCGCTGACCGGACGTCAGTTCGCGTGACGGCCGTCACGGGTGTTCCGCACCGGGCGGGCACACGGGGACGGCGGTCCTCGGGAAGCTTGGGAAGGCGATTTCCCGCACCGAGCACCCGAGGAGACCCGATGCCCGACTCCGGCCGTCCCCAGTCCGACGCCGACCGCCTGCCCACGGCGACGGCGCATCCCTACAGCCGCAGCCGGCGGCTCCCCCCGTACCGGGGGATCGTCGCGGTCGACGCCAAGGGCTTCACCGCCCACCCGGCCATCGAGCACGGCGAGATCAGCCGGGCGATCCCGGACCTGCTGGAGCGGTCCTTCGTCCGGGCCGACCTGGCCGAGGTCTGGGACGACCGCCGGTTCCCCGCCTCGACCGGCGACGGGTACGTCTTCGGCTGCGACCCGGAGTGGATGCCGTTCGTGATCCACCCCTGGCTGCGCACCCTCCAGGAGACGCTGGAGGAGTTCAACCTGCACGCGTCGGGGGCGGTCGGCCTGCGGCTACGGGTCGGCCTCAACATCGGGCCGCTGCCGGACCGGGGGCGCGACTTCGACGGCAACGGCACGGCGCGCAACGACACCCACCGGCTGCTCGACTCGCAGCCGGTCAAGGACGCGCTGGCCACGTCCAGGGCGAGCGTGACCCACGTCGCCGCGATCCTCTCCGACCGCTGCTACCAGGACGCGGTGGCCGGCGGCTACACCGGCCGGCACCCCGACCTCTTCACCGAGGTGTCGGCCACCGTCGAGGGCAAGCCCTTCGAGCAGCGGGCCTGGCTGTTCGTGCCCGCGCCGTCGGGGGGCCTGCCGGGGCAGGGGGACGGGCGGCAGGAGGCGGCGGAGCGCGCCGCCGGCGAGGACCGGCCCGCGGCGCCCGCGCAGACCGAGGGCTCGCAGCAGGCCGACCGGGGCGATCCGAACACCGGCACCGTGCGGGACGGGCAGCACATCACCAACGTCGTGCGCGGCCGCGTCTCCGGAACCGTCCTCCAGGGCAGGACCGTCAGGAACATCGGCTCGGTCGGCGGCGACTACGTCGAGGGCGGCAAGGGCGACACGGTCCATGGCGACAAGAACGGCAACCGGCGGTGAGCGCGATACCCGGGCCGATCACCCCGGGCGTCCCGGGCGCCGCGGGCCCGCCGACCCCGCGCGCGGTGGCGGCCATGGAGCGGCTGCTGGCCGCCAACAGCGCGGAGCTGACCAGGGCCGACACCAAGGCCGCCGTCCTGCTCGGCTTCGCCGGGGCGGCCCTCGGCGCCTTCGTCCCGCTCAGCCGCAAGGACGGCACCGGGGCCGCCCTGCACGGCTGGGACACCCGCCTGCTGTGGTGGACCGCGGTGCTCAGCGCCCTGTGCGCCGTCGGCTGCTTCCTCTCCGCCATCGCCCCGCGCCACCGCAAGGGGCGCGGGGACGGCGCGATGGGCCCCGGCTACTTCGAGCACATCGGGCCGGAGACCGGTCGCGGACGGCTGGGCCGGGCCTTCGAGCGCATCGGGCGCGACCCGGCCGGCCCGATGCTCGCCTCGCTGGTCGCGACCAGTGCGATCATCCGCGCCAAGTACCGCTGGATCGAGGCGGGGACGGTCCTGCTGCTCCTGGCGCTGCCCCAGTTCGCCGCGCTGCTCCGGCCGGTGTGACGGCCCCCGGTCGGACCGAACCGGGCCGGACCCGGCCCGACTCACCCTCAGGCGGGCAGGGCCCCGGGCGTCGGCGCGACGAGGCCGAACAGGTCGGTGACGGTGGTGAGGGCGGCCGCCTGGAGCGCGGCGGCCGGGAGCACGGTGCCGTCCGGCGCGGCGAGCGGGCGGGTGGCGGTGGCCGAGGCGACGACGGTGGGCCGGTAGCCGAGGCGGAAGGCGCCCTGGGCCGTGAAGGCGACGCACATGTGGGTCATGAAGCCCACCAGCACGAGATCCCGGCCGCCGCCCGGGGCGAAGCCGAGGCGGGTGAGGACCGTGACGAGATCGGTGGCGTGGAAGGCGTCCGGGAAGGTCTTGACGACCACCGGCTCGCCGTCGACGGGCGCGACCTCCTCGCTGATCGCGCCGATCCGCGCGCGGATGTCGTACGGGGTGCCCTCGCCGCCGTCGTTGACGACGTGGACGACCGGAGTGCCCGCCGCCCGGGCGCGCCGCAGCAGCCCGGCGGCGGCGGTGAGGGCCGGCTCGGCGCCGTCCAGGGCCATCACGCCGGTGCGGTAGGTGTTCTGGAAGTCGATCATGATCAGGGCGGACTCGGCGAGCCGGGGCAGCCGGTCGTCCAGACCGATCACGGCGCGCAGCGGCAGGGCGGGGGACAGGCTGGTCATGGGTGACGCCTTTCGGAGCGGGGAAGGGGAGTGGGGCCGTCAGCCCGCCGCGGTGCGGAAGCGCCGGCGGTAGGCGGCGGGGGTGGTGGCGAGGCGGCGGCGGAACGCCCGGTGCAGGGTCTCCGCGGAGCCGAGGCCCGCGGCGGCCGCGACCTGGTCGAGCGGCCGGTCGGTGGTCTCCAGCAGGCGCCGGGCCGCCTCGACCCGGGCCGCCTCGACGTAGCCGGCCGGACCGGTGCCCGTCTCCTGCTTGAAGACGCGCGCGAAGTGCCGCTCGCTCAGGCACATCCGGGCAGCCAGCGCCGGGGTGGAGAGGTCGCCGTCCAGGTGGTCGGCGATCCAGCGCAGCAGCTCGTCGATCTCGTGGCGCTCGGCGGCCGGGTGGCTGAGCGGGACGGAGAACTGGCTCTGCCCGCCCTGGCGCTTGAGGTACATCACCAGCTGCCGGGCCACCGCCAGGGCCGTCCGCTCGCCCTGGTCCTCGGCGACCAGGGCCAGCGCGAGGTCCAGGCAGGCGCTGATCCCGGCCCCGGTCCACAGCCGGCCGCGGTCGGTCCGCACGAAGATCGGGTCCGGGTCCACCGTGACGCCCGGGTACTCGGCGGCCAGCTGAGCGGCCGTCGACCAGTGCGTGGTGGCCGTCCGCCCGTCCAGCAGCCCGGCCGCCGCCAGGACGTGCGCGCCCACGCAGACCGACGCCACCCGGCGCGCGTGCGGAGCGGTCTCCCGCACCCAGGCCACGACCGCCTCGTCGACCCGGGCCACCGGGCCGTCCTCGGTCGACTCGACCGCGCCCGGGACCAGCAGCGTGTCCACGTCCGCGCCGACCTCCTCGAAGGCGAGGTCGGCGAGGAGCCGCACCCCCGCCGAGGTCCGCACGGCCCCGGCGCTCGGCCCGGCGAGCCGGACCCGGTAGCCGGCCCGGCCACCGGTCTCCCGGTTGGCGAGCGCGAACACCTCGGCGGGGCCGGTGACGTCGAGGAGGTCGACCTCGGGGAAGACCGCGATGACGACCCGGTGATCAGTGGGCATGCGCCCATCCTCGGTGCCGCGCGCCGGGGGCGGCAATGACGCCTCCCTGTCACATTCGGACACGCGGACGGCCGGGACCTGCGCCGTTCCCCCGGGTCCCGCGCCTGTCGGTGGCGTCCGCTAGCTTCACGATCAACAACCGGAGCGGGCGGAGGAGGGGCGTCATGACCGATCCCACGAGCGGGACGATCAGCTGGGACGAAGTGCGGGAGCTGATCGACGCCCGGGTGCCGCAGGCGATGATCGACCGGCTCGCGCCGGTCCCCGCCGCCGAGCTGCGCCATCTGCGGACCCCGCTGCGCAAGCTCCGTGCCGAGCTGCGGCGCGAACTCTCCTCGGGCGACATGCGGCGCTACTCCGCCGCGTACGACCGGCTCGCCGCGCTGCAGTTCGCCGGGATCTTCTCCGCGGCCACCCCGGCGGAGGCGCTGGACTGGCTCACCGCGCGCCGGCTGCTCTCCTTCACCTGGCCGCTGCCCGGCGGCGGCTCCACCAACGCCGACCCCCGCACCCTGCTGACGGCCCTGCTCGTGCCGCACCGCGACGCCGCGTTCCAGCGCGAACTCGCGGTCCGGCTCGCCGAATGGCTGCCCGCGGACGGCGACCGCTTCCGCTGGGTGATCGCCCACGGCCTCGCCGTCTGGTCCGGCGCCGAGGTCCCCGCCACCGACGGCTATCTGACCGGCTGGGTCCGCGAGGGCTCCCTGATGCGCTACGACCACCGCGAGACCGGCGAGTGGTTCGCCGACCAGGGGCTGCGCGCGCCGGTCCCGCACCACGACACGCTGCGCTCCTGGCTGCGCGCCGAGCCCAGGCTCGCCGAGTTCGTCCGCCGGCTGTTCGAAGTCCCGGACGTCGGCTCCGAGTTCACCGACCCGTACGCCGCCCGCTTCGGCCCGGACAACGAGTGGCCCAAGGCGCTCGCCGCGCTGGCGGGCGAGGGGCTGCTCGACCGCGCCGAGCTGCTGGACCTCTGCCTCGGCCGGCTGCTGCGCGGCGACCGGCCCGGCAACCTGCGCGGCTTCCTCCGGCTGTACACCGAACTGGCCCCCGACGCCGAGGAGGTGGCCGCCCGGGCCCGCGACCACGTCCGGCTGGCCGCCGACGGTGCGCCGACCGCCGCGAAGGCCGCCCAGGCGGCCCTGCGGACCCTGGACGCCCGGCTGTCGGCGGAGCTGTTCAGCGAGCTGACGGCCGGCGTCCTGGCCCGTCCGGAGAAGGCGCTCGCCACCGCCCAGCTGAGCTGGGCCGACGCGGCGCTGCGCCGTGACCCGGCCTGCGCCGACGAGCTGCTGCCCGCCCTCGCCGAGGCCTTCGCCCACCCGGCGCCCGCGGTCCAGGAGCGCGCCCTGCGGCTCGTCGCCCGCCACCTGCCCGACACCGCCGACCCGGCCGTGGCGGAGGTGGTGCGCGCCGCCGCGACCGGGCTCGGCCCGGCCCTGCGGTCGGACGCGCACCGGTTGCTGGGCGCCCCGCCCGCGACGGCGGAGCCCGCCGCGTCGGCGCGGCTCGATCAGCCGGTCCAGTCCGTTCGGCCCGCGCTGCCGGCCGCACCCGCCGGGCTGTTCGAGCTCACCGAGCGGCTGGCCGCGGTGCTGGCCGACGCGGCGCCCGACCCCGGCGAGTTCGAGGTCGTACTGGCCGCGCTGGTCGCCGAGCACCACCGGGACGCGGCCGCCCTCGCCGACGCGCTCGCCCCGCTCGCCTCGGCGCACGCCGGGAATCCGGTGAGCCTGGTGGGCATCGGCACCGTCGGGGGCACGCTGGGCCGTCTGCTCGAAGCCCTGACCGGCCGCGAGCACCGGTCCGCCGCGCTCACGGCCGAACTGCTCGCCCTGCGGGACTCCCTGCGCGCCCCCGCCCTGATCCCCCCGCTGCGCGTCCTGGAAGCGGCGCTCGGCGTCGCCGACGCGCCGGTACCGGTGCTGCTCGCCACCCCCACCGCCGCCGACGGCACCCTCGATCCGGCCGTGCTCACCGAGCGGCTCGCGGCCCACCGGGCGGCCGGCGCCCGCCCCTGGCCCGCCGATCTGGCCCAGGCGCTGCTGCGGGTGCCGCCGCACGGGCGGCCGGCCGCCCGTGCCGCGGCCGCCGGGCTCGGCTGCGACCTGCCGCCCGACATACCGCCGGCCGCGCCCCGGGGATTCCACGTCCAGGCCCCGGACGGATCGCCCGGCGACGTCCCGCGCATCGCCCCGCTCTTCCCCGACCCGGCCGTGTCCGAGGGCATCACCGGGCTGCTCCACGCGCTGCCCGACCCCACCGGGGCCGACTGGTTCAAGCCCGCGTTCCGGATGTCCGCCGGCCAGCTGGCCCAGCTGCCCTGGACCGCGCCCTGGCACCCGGAGGCGGTCGCCGCGCACGGCCTGCCCGTACTGGCGCTCCAGGCGGCCGACCCGGGCCTGCGCGACCCCAGCTCCCTGCTGCCCCGGCTCGCGGAACTCCCGGCCGAGCCCGGCCCGGTGGGCCACCTCCTGCTCGCCTACGGGCTGACCGCCGCCCGGCCCGAGCACCGCACCGCGGCCCTGGACGCCCTGCTGGCACTGACCGCACGCGGCCGCCTCCGGCCGGAGGCGCTCGGGGAGTGGCTCGCGGGGCTGTGGCGGATGTCCGTCGTCAAGCCGAACCGGGCCCTGCCCGTCCTCGGGGACGCCGCCCGCAGCGGCGCGGGCCGGGCGGTCTTCGCCGTGCTCACCGCGATGCTCACCGACCTCGCCCCCGACCCGGCGCTCCGCGGCCTGCCGGACGCCCTCACCCTGGCCGCCGACTGCGCGGCCGCCGAGGGCATCCGCACTCCCCTTCCCGCCCTCGACCTCCTCACCGCTCCCACGGCCCCGCGCCGTGTGCGGGCGGAGGCGGCGCGGCTGGCCGGGATCCTCGCCTCCTGATGCCGCCGGGCGCCGCGATCGGGGCGCCCGGCCGGGTCGGCGGGCCGGTTCCGGGCGCCCTCGCCGTGGTCGTCGGCTGCGCGGTCGCCGGGGGGCGTCCGGATCGCGGTTCCCGCGCTTGCCGTGCTCACGGGTCCTTCGGTCCCGTCCCGTGTGCGGGCGGAGGCGGCGTGGTTGGCCGGGCTTCTCGCTTCCTGATGCCGCCGCGCGTCCCGGTCGGCGCCGCGACCGGGGCGCCCGGCCGGGTCGGCGGACCGGTCCCGGACGGCGTGCGTGGCGGCGGTGCGCGCCGGTGGTGGGTGCAGGTCGGGGGTGGGTCTGGGCCCACCCCGAAGTGTGAAGGCGGGTGGATTCCGCGCCGATCGTGTCCGTCCTAGCGTTGTCGTGGGTCGCCCGGAGCGGGTGGGCCGGGTGCGGGCGGGAGGGTGCGGTGCGGGGAACGGTGCGGGTGGACGGCGAGGGTGCGCCGGCGCTGCGGCTGGTGGGGCTGCGCAAGCGGTTCGGGTCCCACCGGGCGGTGGACGGGGTCGACCTCACGGTGCCGAGCGGCTCGTTCTACGGGCTGGTCGGGCCGAACGGGGCGGGCAAGACGACGTCGCTGTCGATGGCGGTCGGGCTGCTGCGGCCGGACGCCGGGCGGGCGGAGGTGTTCGGTGTCGACGTGTGGGCCGATCCGCTGCGCGCCAAGGCGCTGGTGGGCGTGCTGCCCGACGGCCTGGCGCTGCCGGAGCGGCTGACCGGGCGGGAGCTGCTGCGGTACCTGGGCCGGCTGCACGGCCTGGACGGGCGGACGGTGGACACCCGGAGCGAGGAACTGCTGACCGTGCTGGAGCTGGGCGATGCGGCCCGGACACCGGTGATCGACTACTCCACCGGGATGCGCAAGAAGATCGGCCTGGCCACCGCGCTGCTGCACGGGCCCTGGCTGCTGGTGCTGGACGAGCCGTTCGAGGCGGTCGACCCGGTGTCGGCGGCGACCGTCCGGACGATCCTGCGGCGGTTCGTCGCGGCGGGCGGCTCGGTGGTGCTCTCCAGCCATGTGATGGCGCTGGTCGAGAGCCTCTGCGACCACGTAGCGGTGATCGCCGACGGCCGGGTGGCGGCCGCCGGGCCGCTGGCGGAGGTGCGGGGCGGCCGGGCGCTGGAGGACGTGTTCGTCGAGCTGGTCGGCGCCCGGACCGGGGGACGGGAGGGCCTGGAGTGGCTGGCGTCCTGACGGTCCCGGCGGCGGTCGGCGGACGTGTCGCCATCGGCGTGCTCACCGGTATGAAGGTGACCGTCCTGCGGCGGTCGATGTCCGGTCCGCGCGCCGCCGGGCTGGTCCTCGCCGCGGTCTGCGGCGGGGCGGGCGCGGTCGGCACCGCGCTGCTCGGCCTGGCCGACTACGCCACCCCCGAGGCCGGGTTCGGCGTCCTCGCGCTGGCCCAGCTGCTGTGGAGCCTGGGGTGGGCGCTCGGGCCGCTGGTCACCGGCGGCGACACCACCCTGCGGCCGGCCTGGTTCGCCATGGTGCCGATGCGTCCGCGCGGCCTGGCCGTGGGGCTGCTCGGCGCGGCCTTCGTCGGCGTCACCCCGGTGCTCGCGCTGGTCGCCTTCGGCGGGCTGCTCCTCTACGGCGCCCGCCAGGGGCCGGCGGCCGCGCTGGTCGCGGTGCCCGCCGTGCTGCTCCAGCTCCTCCTCGTGGTGGTGCTGGCGAAGTTCACCCCGCAGGCGCTGGGCGCCGTGCTGCGCTTCCGCCTCGGCCGGGAGCTGGCCGCGCTGCTGGTCGGGCTGGTGATGGCCGGTCTCAACTCCGGCTGGTTCGCGATCGGCTTCCTCGTCCGGCTGGGAACCGGCGACTGGGCGGCCGGGGCGGCGACCGCGGTGCGGGTGCTGCCCTCGGGCTGGGCGGTGGTCGCGGTGGACGCGGCCCGCCGCTCGGACTGGCCGACGGCCGCCGCCGCGCTCGGCGCACTGGCCGCGCTCTGCGGGCTGCTCCTGGCGGCCTGGGCCGCGCTGCTCTCCCGGCAGCTGGTGCGCGGCGGCACGGGAATGCTCCACCGGGCCGCCGCCCGCCCCCGGGCCCGGAACCGGCTGGTCCCCGACACCCCGGCGGGCGCGGTCCTGGCCAAGGAACTGCTGCTCTGGCGGCGCGACCCCCGCCGGGCCCGGTTCCTGCGGACGGCGCTCTGGACGGGCGTGTTCACCGGGCTGCTCCCGCTGCTCGACGGCTACGCCGTGCTGTTGCCGTGGGCGGGCGCGGTCGCCGCGCTGTTCGCCGGCGCGTTCTGCGTCAACCTGTACGGCCTGGACGCGGGCGCGCTCTGGCTGACCCTGGTGGTGCCGGGTACGGAGCGGGCTGACGTCCGGGCCCGGCAGGCCGCCTGGCTGCTGGTCACCGCCCCGGTGGCGCTGCTGCTGACGGCCGCCGCGCTCCCGGTGGCCCCGGGCGCCGTGCTGCCGTGGGTGTTCGCCGTCCTGCCGGCGGTCCTCGGGGCCGGGGCGGGGCTGATCCCGCTGATGTCGGTGCTCGCCGCCGCGCCGTCCCCCGACCGCCCCGGCGGCGGGCCCCTGGACGACCTCGCCGACGACAGCGCCGAACACGTCCGCGCCCAGGGCCTGGCGGCGTTCTGGCTGCAACTGCTCGCCGCCCTGCCGGCGGCCGGGGTGGTGCTGGCCGGCACGCTGCTCTCCAGCGGGCCGCTGCGCTGGGCGGGGGTGCCGGCGGGTCTGCTCGCCGGTGCGCTGTACGCGTGGGGGCTGGGCCGGGCCGCCGGGCGGCGGCTGGAGGAGCGCGGCCCGGAGCTGCTGGACGTGCTGCGCAAGGGGCTACGCCGGACCCCGGAGGCCACGCCGTCCGAGGGGCCGGAGGACGCGGGCCCGGCGGTGGCCGCGGTCTCGCGCGGCCGGTCGGCGGCGGTCGGCGTGCTCACCGTCGGCGGCATCCTGCTGCTCGCGCCGCAGGGCCTGGTGGCGCTCGGGCTGTCCCTGGTCGCGCCCTCGGCACGCAGCTGGTTCCTGGTGCTCCACCTGCCCGGGCCGCTGCGGATCCCGGTGGCGCTGGCGTTCGCGGTGCTCGGCGCGTTCTGCCTGCGGGCGGCGCACCGCCTCGACCGGCGGGACCCCGCACGCCGACCGGACCGCGCCGCCCACCCCGATGACTCCGCCCACCCCGACGACCCCGACGACCCCGCCCATCCCACCTCGTCGGCGGAGCTGGGACCATGACCGGGCGGCGGACCGTCGCCGACGGGCCGTCACCAGGGCGGGCCGCCCCGTCCAGGACGACCGACCGCCGATCGGAGGCCCGGTGAACCGCGCCCTGCCCGCCGCCCGCGCCGCTCTCGCCGCCCTGCGGAGCAGCGGCACCGCCCTCGCCCGGCTGCTGGTGCTGACCGCCGTCGTTCCGGCCGAACTGGTGCTGATGGTGGTCGTGATCGGCAGCTTCGCGCTCTGGTTCGGCCTCGGGATCTTCGTCCTGTTCCCCTTCACCACCCGGCTCGCCCGCGCGGCCGCCGGCCTCGCCCGGACCTGGGCGGGCCGCTGGTCGGGGGTGCCGGTGCCGCCGCCGTACCTGCCGCGCCCCGGGCTCGAACGCACCCTGCACGGCTGGTTCTGGACCGGTCACGACTACCAGAAGCACCGCTGGTTCGCGAGCGTCTCCCGCACCATCCGCTGGCTGTGGAAGGACCCGGCGACCTGGCGCGACGTCCTCTGGGTGGTGCTGAACCCGGTGGTCGGCGGCCTTCTCGCCGCCACCCCGCCGCTGCTGCTCGGCGGCGGCCTGTACGCCCTCGCGTGCGCCGTCCTGCCGCTGCCCGGGTCGGACCTCGGCCCGGTTCGGGGCCTGCTCGGCGGTGGCCCCGTCCCCGTCCCCGGCCCGGTCCCCGGCGCCGTCGCCCCCGTCGTCCTCCTCGCCTCCGGCCTCGCCCTGGCCGCCGCGGGCCCGGCCCTGGCCGGCCCGGCGCTGCGCCTGCACGGCCGCTGGACGCGCGCCCTGCTCGGGCCCACCGAGCGCTCCCGCCTGGCCCGCCGGGTCGAGCAGCTGACCGAGACCCGGCTGGACGCCACCGAGGCGCAGGCCGCCGAGCTGCGCCGGATCGAACGCGACCTGCACGACGGCGCCCAGGCCCGGCTGGTCGCGGTGAGCCTGCGGCTGGGGGCGGTCGCCGCGCTGATCGACCGCGACCCGGCGCAGGCGAAGACGGTGGTGACGGACGCCCAGGAGAACGTCAGCCGGGCCCTCCAGGAGCTGCGCGACCTGGTCCGCGGCATCCATCCGCCGGTGCTCGCCGAGCGCGGACTGTCGGAGGGGCTGCGCGCCCTGGCCCTGGACGTGCCGCTGCGCGTCGAGGTGCGGGCCGAGCTGCCCGGCCGGGCCGAGCCCCCGGTCGAGTCGGCGGTCTACTACGCGGTCAGCGAGGCCCTGACCAACGCGGTCAAGCACGCCGGTGCGCGGCACGCCGCGGTGGACCTGGTCCACGTGGACGGGCTGCTGCGCGCCGAGGTCACCGACGACGGCCGGGGCGGGGCCGACCCCGGCCGGGGCACCGGCCTACGGGGCATCCAGCGCAGGCTGGCGGCGTTCGACGGTACGCTCACGCTGATCAGCCCCCCGGGCGGGCCGACCCGGCTGACCATGGAGCTACCGTGCGCGTTGTCCTCGCCGAGGACCTCTACCTCCTGAGGGACGGTCTGTCCCTCCTCCTCACCGCCCACGGGCACGAGATCGTCGCGGCGGTCGGCAGCGGCCCCGAACTCGCGGCCGCGCTCGCCGAGCACCGCCCGGACGTCGCGGTGGTGGACGTCCGGCTGCCGCCCACCTTCACCGACGAGGGCCTCCAGGTCGCCCTCGCGGCCCGCCGGGCCCGGCCGGGCCTGCCCGTCCTGGTGCTCTCCCAGCACGTCGAGCAGCTGTACGCCCGCGAGCTGATCGCCGACGGCGCCGGGGCGGTCGGCTACCTGCTCAAGGACCGGGTCTCCAACGCCGCGCAGTTCATGGACACGCTGCGCACCGTCGCCTCCGGCGGCACCGTGATGGACCCGCAGGTGATCACCCGGCTGCTCGCCCGCAACGCCGACGACCGCCCGCTCGCGCTGCTCACCCCGCGCGAGCGGGAGGTGCTGGCGATGATGGCCGAGGGCCGCTCGAACACCGCGATCGCCCAGCGGCTGCACTTCAGCGAGGGCGCCGTCAGCAAGCACACCTCCAGCATCTTCGCGAAGCTGGGGCTCGGCCCCTCCGACGACGACAACCGCCGGGTGCTGGCCGTCCTCGCCTACCTGGACGGCACCCGCTCGGCCTGACGCGGTGCCGACAGGACGCCGCTACGGCGGGCCACCGGCGGCAGCCCCATCCGGTGCGCGGCCGAGACGCCGAGGCCCGTGATCAGCGCGACCAGGTGTCCCACGGCGGCGACCTCGCCGTCCGGGACCCCGCCCAGCAGATCGGGCGCCGCCACCGCGAGCATCAGCAGCCACACCGCCCGCGACCAGACCGGCCGGGCCCGGCAGGCCGCCACCGTCAGCGCCGCGACCACCACGTAGGACGGGCCGGTGTCCAGGGCGTGCGCGGCCTCGGCCGGAAGCCCGCCGTGCTCGATCCGCCACCACACCAGCCCCTCGGTCAGCGCGGTCGCCACCACCTGCGCGAGGGCCAGCACCGCCACCGCGCGCCGGCCGCCGAGCGCCCCGACCACCGCGAAGGCGGACAGCGCGAACACCGGCCAGACCCAGATGGTGTCCTGCGGGACGAACGCCGACACCACGAGCGACTCGACCGGGTGGCCGTCCGGCCAGAGCCGCAGATTGTCGAGGTCGGTGGACGCCCACTCCCGCAGCGCCCGCACCCGTTCGGCCGGCAGCAGCCGCAGCACCGGCCACATCGCGGCCAGCCCGGTGACGTACCAGAACGCCGGATTGCGCAGCAGCGGGAGCAGCCGTCGCGCGTCCGGCCGTGGCGGCACCCCGGCCCCTACCGGCCGCGGCGCCGGGCCCGCGCCCCGCCGGCGAGGACCGCACCGGCGGTGAGCGCCATCGCGCCGGCCGCCAGCAGTCCGCTCCGGGAGCGCCAGGACAGCACCGACCAGAGCGAGTTCGCGGAGAACAGCGAGCCGACGCTCAGCCACGACCCGGCGGACAGCACCGACAGGGCCGACCCGGCCGATCCGATCGACAGGACGCTGCCCGCCGACCCGATCGACAGGACCGAGCCGGCCGATCCGATCGACAGGACCGACCCCACCGAGCCGATGGACAGCGGGGAACCGCCGGAACACGCCGCCCGTGCGGGCGAGCCGGCCGACGCGGCGGCCGTTGACGAGCAAACACGAGGTTTGGACACCCGATGATCGTATGCCGTCGCTCCCCGTCGGTCACCCGCGGACGTGGGCCGGAAGGCCGCCCTCCGGCGCGTACGGCCGCTCGTCCGGCAGCAGCAGCCGGGCGGCCTCCTCCTCGCCGGCCCGCAGGTGGCCGTGGATCCGGCGCGCCAGCGGGGTGACGTCGGTGATGGACACCGTCCACTCGTCCGCGTACCGCCGCGCCGCCTCGCCCGTCAGGCCGAGCTGGAGCGAGCGGTGCGGCAGCGGACGCAGGTGCAGGTCGCGCTCGGGGTCCCACTGGACCCGGGCGGGCGCGCGCTTCAGCAGGCGCTGCCAGGTGGCCCGGTCCGGGTGCAGCCCGCGCCGGTAGTGCGCGAGGCAGGCGTTCTCCAGCGCCCACGCGAAGCCCGCCCGGTCGATCTCCACGGCGAGCACGGTCTCCTGGCCCTCCTTGGTCGCCCACCCGCAGCGGTACATCATCCAGAGGAACGAGGGCTTGATCCACGTCATCCGGTCGCGCTTCCACTGCGCCGGGAAGCGCCCGTCCCGGGCCGCCGCCTCCCCGATCTCCGGCCGGTAGGCCTGGTAGACGGTCACCGTGGCGGCCGTGTGGAGGGCGCGGATCCGGTGCTCCGGCTCCGGGGCCGACGCGGGTTCCGGCGTGTGCGGCGCGTGCGGCGCGGTGCTGTCACGCCGTCCAGGGTGGGCCGGGGCCGGCGGGCCACGCCACCGAATTCCGGGCGGCGGCCGGACATGTTCACGCGATGCAAGGCCATATACAGTTAAAGCCTTCGATTTGCAGGCTCATCGCCCCTATGGAACCATAATCCATAAGCATTCAGCGGATCGAACACCGGAAAGTGAAGGAGCATGTCGGACGGCGCGCGCGTCATCGTCGGAGTCAGCGGATCGTTGCACAGCCTGACCGCCCTGCACCGGGCGGCGGACGAGGCGCGGGACCGGGGCGCCGTCTTGGTGCCGGTGCTCGCCTGGACGCCGGCCGGCGGCGAGTACAACTACCGGCTGCGCCCCTGCCCGCCGCTGCTCCGGGCCTGGCAGGCCATGGCCGACGCGCGTCTGGACCAGGCCCTGGAGGAGGCGTTCGGCGGCCTCCCGGCCGGGGTCCGGGTCGAGCCCCAGGTGGTGCGCGGCGAGGTCGGCCCGGTGCTGACCTCGCTGGCCGACCGGCCGGACGACCTGCTGGTGGTCGGCGCGGGCCGGCACGGCGCCCTGCGCACCGCCGTGCGCCGCCTGTTCCAGGGCGGCTCGGTGAGCCGCTACTGCCTGGCCCGCGCCCGCTGCACCGTCCTCGCCGTCCCGCCGTCCGACCTCCAGGCCGACCTGCGCGCCCTGCGCCGCGGCGTCGACCTGCGCGAACTCACCGACCTCGTCGCCGCCTGAGCCGCGTGAGCCGCCCGGTCCGTCACTCGAAGCGGGTGACGTCGCCGGCGCCCCGGCGGACGATCTCCGGCGCGCCCCCGGAGAAGTCGACGACCGTCGTCGGCACCGTCCCGCAGTCGCCCGAGTCCACCACCGCGTCCAGCACGTGGTCGAGGCGCTCCTTGATCTCCCACCCCTGGGTCATCGGCTCGTCGTCGCCGGGCAGGAGCAGTGTGCTGGAGACCAGCGGCTCACCGAGCTCGGTGAGCAGCGCCCTGGTGACGGCGTGGTCGGGGATCCTGACCCCCACCGTCTTCTTCTTCGGGTGCAGCAGGCGGCGCGGCACCTCCTTGGTGGCCGGGAGGATGAAGGTGTAGCTGCCCGGGGTGGCGGCCTTGACGGCGCGGAAGACGTTGTTGTCGAGCTGGACGAACTGCCCCAGCTGCGCGAAGTCCACGCACATCAGGGTGAAGTGGTGGCGGTCGTCGAGCCGTCGGATCGACCGGATCCGCTCCAGGCCGTCGCGGTTGTCCAGCTGACAGCCCAGGGCGAAGCAGGAGTCGGTCGGGTACGCGATCAGCGCCCCGGACCGGAGACTGGCGGCCACGGTGCCGATGGTGCGCGGCTGCGGGGATTCTGGATGAACGTCGAAGTACTTCGCCATTGGCCGACCCTACGGGATCCCGGCGGCCGGCGGGCGCAGCCGCGACCGCCCACCGCGCGGGCGCCGCCGCCGTCCGGGTCCTGGTGGGCCGCCCGGCGGGCGCGTACGGTCGGGCGGTATGGGTTTCGACCAGGCTCGCGCGAACCGGATCTTCCTCCCCGAGACCTATGCCGAGGGCGTGCCCCACGAGCTGTTCCGGGAGCTGCGGACGGCGGCCCCGGTCTGCTGGGTCGAGGAACCGCCGGTGGGGGAGTGGCCCGCCGGCCCCGGCTACTGGGCGGTCCTGCGGCACGCCGACGTCAAGTACGTCCTCCGCACCCCCGAGCTGTTCTCCTCCCACCTGGGCGCCACCCAGATCCGCGATCCCGACTCCGCGGCCGACCTGGCCTTCGCCCGCACCATGATGCTCAACCAGGACCCGCCCGACCACGCCCGGCTGCGCCGGATCGTCGCCGCCGCGTTCACCCCGCAGGCGCTGCGCGAGCTGGCCGACGGCATCGAGGCGCGGGCGGCGCGGCTCGTCGCCGGGGTCCGCCCCCTGGGCGCGACCGACCTGGTGCCGCTCGCGGCCGACCTGCCGGTCTGGACGCTGGCCCGGATCATGGGCGTACCGGAGCAGGACCGGCAGCTGCTGGTCGACTGGTCGAACCGGGTGATCGGCTACCAGGACGCCGACCACGCCGACTCCCGCACCGCCGATCCCTCCGGGCTCACCGACCTCGGCCGCGCCGCGCTGGCCCACCGCCCCACCACCCGGACCGCCCCGGACGGACGCCCCGTCAACCCGCGCTCCCGGGCCGCCCTCGCCGACATGTTCGCCTACGCCCACGCCCTCGCCGAGCAGCCGCCACCCGGCAGCATCGTGGCCCGCATGCGCGAGGCCGGGCTGAGCGCGGCCGAGTTCGAGACGATGTTCTTCCTCTTCGGGGTAGTCAAGCGGACACCGGAACGTATCGTCCAAATCGTGTTTCCTGAAGCCGAGTTGATTACTTCGGTCAGGCCGGCGGGCCCCTGCCAGGCTACCCGCGCCGGTGCCCCTGTGTGATCATCACGGTGACGGGTTCGTCAGGATGATCGTCCGGGCGTCCACAGGCGTCGGAGCCGCAGCCAGCGGCGGAGCCTGGAAGTCGGTTCTGGTGCGGGGACCGGGGTGCTCGGGTCGAGCAGGCGACGATCGCGGGCCCGGTTCTGATCGATCTCCGCCGCCGAGTACCGGCGGCTCCAGCGGACGCGACCGTCATGGATCCAGTAGTGCGACTGGCAGCGGAGTGACCAGTTGCCGATCGACGGGGTCAGGGATACGTTCTCGCCATCAAAAGTGAGCTTCCACTGTGCGGGGGAGAGCGGTGTGATGACTTCGTGTCCGCAGCCGCAACAGCACAGGTGACCGCAGGTGCGGTAGGGGATCGAGATGTACAGCTTCCCTGGATCCATCGCCGGAGGGAACGTCTCGGTGAAGACCGGATGCAGGGTGTCCTGAGCGGTCACGGGAGGTCCTCGTTAGCGATCTCGTTGGTGATCAGCGAGTAGGTGCTGTGTCCCTCATCGGTGGCGTCGGCGTAGATGCCGATGAAGCGCTTCCAACGGATGACGGCCAGGACGGCGTTCAGCGCGTTCAGGTCCGCGGTCTGAATGTTCCGCCCGTAGGCATCGCGTTCGAGAGCCGGCTGCGGGATGCGGCTGCGGGCTGGGACACGGCGGGTGGGAAGACTCGTGGTGACACGCAGCAGTCCACTGAGGCGGCCGTCGACCTCATCGACTCCCATGCCGACGTCGATGAACGGCACGTTGTGCGCTTCGAGCCACTCGGTGATCGCCGGCTTGCCGGTGGCGTCGTCGGAGGCGAGGAAGACGAACGTCGCTCCGGTGAGCAGGTCGAGGTTCTCTTCGTCGAGGTACTGCTCGCAAGCCGTCACGCCCCGGTGCATGTTCGCGTAGATCGAGGCGAGGTAGACGGCCTTGGCCGGGCGGCTGCGCAAGGTGTCGAGGGTCGGGGCGCCCGGAGCCCGGAACGCGTTGTGGTTGTCGAAGGTGTCGCCGTCGACGAGGAGGATCGAGTCGACCTCGGTCTTGGCCACCTGATCGAGGATGTAGCTCCCGCTGCCTCCGAGGCCGACGATCACGACGCGGTGGCCCCGGAAACGGCGGTTGACGGCCGCGATGCCGGCGCGGGAGGTGGCGGTGTCCCTGTAGACGAAGGGGCTGTCGTCGTCGATCTCCTGCCACGCCGCGCCAGGGGTGGAGGTGGCCGAGGAGTCGAGTGCGTGCGCCTGGTCGGCGATGATCCGGGCATACGCGGTGATCTTCGTGTACTCGTCCGGGTAGCCGTCCGGGCCGGGCTTGCTGGAGAGCATGAAGCCCGCCCGCATGCCCTCGGCGATCTCCCGGAGGTCCGGACTCGCCAAGGCCAGCGGCCGGCCGTGCTCGTCGCACGGGACGGAACCGCTGAACCAGATGCGGTGGTCGGTTCCTGAGACCAGGCGGTCTCCGCTGATGGTCATGGGGTACGCGAGGAAGCCGTGCTCGACAGTGCGGTTCTCAGTGGCGTACGGGATGTGCCGGATGATGATGTGGCCGGCATGGACGACGACGTCGTAGCCATCGTCGAGAAGCCGGACCAGGTCAGGGTCACGAGCGAGAAGTGCGGTAGACATCGAAGACCATCCCCTTCTTCACCGCGACGCTGTGGCCGGCCGTCAGGCTGCCAGCTCCGTGACCGTCGTGGCCGCGGCTGTAGCGGACCGTGTAGGTGTCCTGATCGGTCGGCGGCTGGCCGGGATATGCGAGGTCGACGATCTGCTCGTAGGTGATCTCCTTCGCCTCCCAGGTGTGCGGGCGGGCGTTGACGACGATCGTGACGGGCGCGGGCCCGTGGCTGTCCTGGGACATGAGTCCTCCTGAAAGTGTGATGTGTGGTCGGCCCCGGGTTCTCCGGGAACCGGGGCGGGCTGTTCGGCGCGCCGCCGCGAGCAGCGACACGCCGGACGGCGGGGGTCAGCGTCTGGGCAGGGCGAGGAGGTTGTTGGTCCACACGCCGTCGGCGCGGGTCCGCAGGTACTTCTCGCCCTGCGCGGGGGTCACGACGAAGACTTCGGCGCGGCGCCCAGCCGCGTCGCTGGTGTAGGCCCTGCCGGACTTGTTCTCGATCCAGTCGACGAGCTGCACCCGGGTACTACTTCCAGTGCTGCCGGACGTCTCGTTGGTCCACCACAGGTGGGTGATGTGCTCGTGCGTGGTGCCGCCAGGGGACAGGCGGACTGCGGTGATCTGAATGGCCATTGTTCTGTTCCTGCCGACCAGGTTCCGACGGCCCCGAGGCCGGCGCCCGGAATCCGTGAGCACCCCGCTGCGGGGTGCTTCGCCTGGGACAGACGACGTAACTCGCGAGTAGTGGTGAAGGCGGTGCGGACGTGGTTTGCGAGGCGTCAGGCACAGTTCAGGCAGCGATCACTGCCCGGCGAGAACATCCGGGAAGGATGCAGGGTGAAGCAGCTGGGGCACTGGCGCTCGGCGACGCGGGACGGGCAGGCGCAGCGGCCGCACTCGGGGCAGCTGGGGACGCGGCAGCGCGGGCAGGCCGGTTCGAAGGAGCGGTACTCCTCGTCGCAGTTCGCGCAGATGTATTCGAGCGACTGGGGGCCGGTGTCGAGGGTGGGCGGGGTGAAGGCGCGCCAGGGGGCGGAGTCGGCGACGAGGACGGCGACGAGGTAGCCGTCCATCGGCGCGATGTCGGTGTGCAGTTCCCGTCCGAGGATGCCGTCGCGGTAGCGAACCCGGGTCTGCCCCCGGGCGCGGCCGGAGCCGGCCACGGCGCGGTCGACGACGGGGATGTCGACCTGACGGCTGCCGCGTGGCAGCGGTGGGAGGCTGTGGGAGGCGCCGAAGACGAGGCGCCCCGCACGGTCGAGGAGGAGGATGTGGCCCGGCGCGGGCAGGCGCTGGGCGGCCCGCACGCACACTGCCATCCGGGAGGCGTTGCTCGTCTGCCACAGCTGGGCGATCGCCGACGCGTCAGGTCCCTTGACGTCCAGGTGGCGGTCGACGAGGGAGGCGGGCAGCAGGATCTCAGCGGCGAAGGCGTCGCACGCCGCATCCTCCAGGAGGACACCCCCATCGGGTTCCCCGCTGAAGGCCTCCATGAGCGCGAAGCTGTTTGTCTGCAGGTGGTGGCCCAGCTCGTGGAGAGCGGTGAAGTCCCGCCGGGCGAGGCTGGCCGCAGCAGCGACCGACAGGCGCGGCGGCGGCCCGGAGTCGTATGCCCCGGCGACGCTGCATCCCTGTGCTTCCCGATCCTCGTCGACGTCCACAACAGTCAGCTCAGCCCAGGTCCTCAGCTCTGCGAGAGCGCCTTGGGCCAGGAGCTCCGACGCGCCGGGACGCAGGGCTTCGAGTTCCCGGACCATCGCCGCGGCCTGGACCCGGGCCGCGGCGGCGAGAACGTGGTTGACCATGCGGGATCCCCTTCTACTCGCCCAGACACAGTTCGAAGTAGCGGTCGGTGCGCGCTGTCCAGTTCGGCCCGGCTGGTCCGTCCTGGCGTGCCGCAAGCGCGAAGATCCCGTACGCGGCACGCAGTCGGGCGTCGTGCTCGGCCTCGTCGTACTGCGTGGCAAGCGCCTTCACCTGCGCGCGGCGCAAGGGACGGTTCAGCTCGTGCACGACCTCGTGTGGCAGGGCGGGGTTGGCCGTGATCAACTGATCGGCTGGCCGGCCTAGGCGTTCGGCGAGTTTGGTGGCCTGGTCGGGGGTGAGGGGCAGCTTTCCCCTCCACACGGCCAGTGCTTGCGGTGGCAGCAGCTCCAGCTCGGCCGCGAGATCTCCCGGTGTGATGGCCTTGTCCTTGAACAGCTGCGGCAGGCCTCCCGTTCCCTGTGGTTCCCACCGCGCTGCGGCGAGAACCGCGACCCTGTCGGCCAAGAGCCCGCGGTACTCGTTGCCCGCAGCGGACATGGCTGCGTTGCTGCCCCACCTTGCGCCGGCCACAGCATCGGCCAGTGAGCGGCCTGTGAGGTAGGTAGGCCGGTCAGACAGCTCGCTGACCTGGCGGTGCAGCACGCACCAGGGAACGGTGGTCTCCAAGCTCCACCAGAGCGCCAACGGCTCCTCTAACGTGGACGCCGAAGCGGGGAGGAGCAGGGTGTCGCCGTCGGCGTACCGCTCGAACGAAGCCGGAACGGCCCGCAGAGTGTCGTATTCGGTTGCGGTGACGAGCAGCGGCTGGATGACGTCTTCCCACGCAGCGCGCCAGATTTGGCCGGGCTGCGGGTCCTGGGGCGGTTCGGTGGCCACCCGGCGGACGGCGTCGGGTACCTTCAGTCCCGCCGCGACAGCCACCAGCCGCTGGTAAGCAGTGGTGTGGACAGAACTCATACCGTCTCCCCCGTGGCTGTGGTCCATCAGCGCATTCTCTCTTCACTGGATCTGGACGACGCAACTCGGGACCGCTCAGAACTGGGCATCATCGCCCCGCCGCAGCAGAGCTGCCATCACCGCCCATTGATCGACGTCCGAGGACAAAGCTGCGCGAAGCTTCGTCTTGAGGCTCGAGAGGACAGAAGCCGCGTGACGGTGCCGGATCTCCAGCAGCTGTGCCGCATGGTGAGCGTCCTCTTCGAGATGTGGAAGCAACAGACGCTCGTTGAGGGTCAGCCGTTGCCAGATGTCGTCAGCCACCCCCTCGGCCGCGACGGGGTCGGCCGTGATGGCGACTGTACGCTGGTCGGAGAGTTCGGAGACTGCGCCCTCGTCCGCGTACAGGGTGGTGAAACGTGCCGGTGCCAGGAGTTCGAATCGGGCCTCAAGAACCTTGGCGAGTTCTTCCTCCCGGACCGCACCCCGCGCGTACCGCAGCACGCCTAGGAGAACGGTCTTGAGGGCATGGACCGTCTGCTTGGGCGTGGGGCCGGAGTGGTTCCAGCGGGTTATGCCGACTCCTGTTATCCGCACAGCCTGTGCGATGAGGTCGTCGAGGCCTCCCTGCCACACGGCGCCGTCGGCGTGCTCGACCAGCGTCCAGCGCGGCGGTGGACCCGCGACCTTTCGGTAAGCCGAGTCCTCGCTCATCAGACGGGCAATCCGGCGTCGTAGCTTGCCCCGCGGCGTCTTCTTCGCCTCGTCGATGAGGAAATTCCTCACCGACGCGAGAAACAGACGCTCCAACGAGGCGTCGTCAATGGCAAGCACCAAGCAGCTGGTGACGAACTTCCGTCCCTCTCCCTTGCGGGCAAGCATCGCATTGATCAGGTCGTAGGCGGCGGGGTCGCTCCACTCCGAGTGCCCTTCGGGTGGCGGGAAGCCGTAGGTGCGGCGCACCTGATGCACCAGCCGCCGCAGCAGTTCCAAGCTCGCATACCCCAGCTCACCCGTCTGCGACAGCTCCTCGAAAGCACTGGTTGCCACGAGCCACCCCGATTCCCCGAAACCCGCCCACCACCCGTAGCCACAGAGCAGCCCCGACCTGGATACACCACCATCCGGGCCGGGAGCGCGGGACACGCCCGAGGAGTGCGGGAGCGGTTCAGGCCCGGGCCGTTGCGCTTGGGACGCGGGTCGGTGTGTCGGTGGACCGAGAGGACGCGGTTTGGTGTTCCGCCGCAGATGTACGCGCAGGGTGTGCCGTACGGGTTGTCGCGGAGCTGCGGGCGGTCGTGCCGGGGGCCTGGGCGGTGGTGCGGTACACGGAGATGGAGGTCGAGCGGACGACGATGCATGATCAGGACATTCTCGCCGCCCCTAGGGTGGACCAGCTCCAAGAAACTGGCGGGCTGCCGCGGCGCGGCGTACGGTCGGCCGGCATGGGCTTCGATCAGGCGCAGGTGAACCGGATCTTCCTACCCGAGACCTACGCCGAGGGTGTGCCGTACGAGCTGTTTCGGGAACTTCGGACGGCGGCCCCGGTGTGCTGGGTGGAGGAACCGGCGGTGGGGGAGTGGCCGCCCGGGCCCGGCTACTGGGCGGTGCTGCGGCACGCGGACGTGAAGCAGGTGCTGCGCCGCCCGGAGGACTTCTCCTCGCACCTCGGCGCGACCCAGATCCGGGACCCGGACACCCTGGCCGACCTGGACTTCGCCCGCACCATGATGCTCAACCAGGACCCGCCCGACCACTCCCGGCTACGCCGGGCCGTTGCCGCCGCCTTCACTCCGCGTGCGCTCCGGGAGTTGACCGCCGCCATCGAGGCCCGCGCAGCCGAACTCATCGCTGCGATCCGCCCGCTGGGCGAAGCCGACTTCGTACCGCTTGCCGCCGACCTGCCCGTGTGGACGCTCGCCCGGATCCTCGGCGTGCCGGAGCAGGACCGGCAGCTGCTGGTCGACTGGTCGACAACCTCAACCAGGTCGCCCACTTCCTCAACGCCGGAGGCCAGCCCGCAGCCGACCTCCGGCAGCTCCTGCGGCGCGTCGAAGCCTCCATCGACGCGGTCGACCGGGCCGTCGACTGGCTGGTCCGCCGGTGATCCCCAAGATCCGCACCGGCACCGACCGCTCCTTTCCCCTCATCGACTACCTCTTCGGCCCCGGTAAGCACGAGGAGCACACCGACCAGCACCTCGTCGCCTCCTGGAACAACTTCGCGCCCGATCCCGGCCCCAACCCCGAACCGCACCAGGTCGCCAAGCTCGCCAACCAGCTCGACCAGCCGGTCAAAGCCCTCGGCAAGCAGGCACCGGCCGAGAAGATCTGGCACTGCTCCGTCCGCACCGCCCCCGGTGACCGCCACCTCGACGACAACGACTGGGCGAACATCGCCCGCCGCATCGTCCACGTCACCGGCATCGCCCCCGAGGGCGACGGCGCCGCTTGCCGTTGGGTCGCCGTGCGCCACGCACCCGACCACATCCACATCGCCGCCACCCTCGTCCGCCAGGACGGCCGCCTCGCCAACCTCTCCTTCGACCGCCGCAAGGCCCAGGCCGAGGCCCGCCTCATAGAGAAGGAGTACGGCCTGCGACAGCTCACCCCCGGAGACGGCACCGCCGCCAAGGCCCCCACCAGCCAGGAACGGTGGAAAGCCGAGCGCACCGGCCGCACCGAGACCCCGCGCGAGAGCCTGCGCGAAGCCGTCCGCCAGGCCGTCGCCGGGGCCGCCACCGAGCAGGAGTTCTTCACCCGCCTGCGCGAGGCCGGCCTGCGGGTGAAGCTCCGCCACGCCCCCTCCGGCGACATCCTCGGCTACAACGTCGCCCTGCCCGGCGACCGCAACCGCGACAGCGAGCCCATCTGGTTCCCGGGCAGCAAACTCGCCCCCGACCTCTCCCTCCCGCGGATCCGCCGCCGCCTGGCTGACGGACCCGTTGACGCCGCGCCATCCCGGCCCGGCACTGGGCACACTGACCGGTCCGCTCCCGCCCAGTACCGGCGTGAGGCCATCGGCATCGCCGAGCGCGCCGTCGCCGTCCTCGAGGAGGACGACGACGAGGCCGCCGCCCAGCTCGTCGGAGCCGGTGAACTCCTCGACGCACTCGTCCAGACCTCACCGGCCGCCACCCGCGCCGAACTGCGGGACGCCGCCCGCGCCTTCGAACGCGCCACCCGCTCCCACGTCCGCGCGGAGAACGCCGACATCCGGGCGCTCCGCTCGGCCGCCCGCGGAATAGTCCACGCCGGCGGAGCGCTTGGTCGTGGGGAAGACGGCGGCACGACCGCCATGGTCCTCTCCACCCTCGTCCTGGTCACCCTGGCCGCAGCCCGCTGGCACTCCGCCCGGGGCCACGCCCAGCAGGCAGCAGCCTCTCGACAGGCCGCTACCCATCTCCGCGCCGCCTACCAACAGGCAGCGACCACCCCCATGCGAGCGATGCGCGAGGCGGGCCGGGCCCTGCCCGAGCCCGAACGCCGCCGCCACGAAGCCACCATCCACACCGCCCTCGGCGAACCGGACCACCACACCGGTACCAGCCGTCAGCACGACGCCCTGGCCGCCACCCTGGCCGAAGCCGAGAAGGCCGGCCACGACCCCAAGGCCCTCCTGGAGGAAGCCACCTCCTGGCGAGAGCTCGACACCGCACGCGACACCACCGACGTTCTGGTCTGGCGCATCCGCCGCATCGCCGACTTGCCCGCGATCCCGGGCAACACGAAGGCCGGCACCACACGCACCAGGCACGCACCCGGCCGCACAGGCACTCGCGCCGAATCGCTGGCACCCGCCCGGCCGGTCACCGACTCTCGGCGGCCGGCGCCTCGACGCTGACCAGCAAGCCCGTATCTCCTCGACACCCGCCTCCACCGGGTGTTAGGCAAGAACCAGCACCGCCCGAACGGAGAGCCCGTGCCCAGAACCACCGAGCTGCCCACCACCCCGGCCACCCCTGTCGTCCAGGGCCTGGTGGCCAGTGACCCCCTGCTCCAACTGGAGTACGAGACGGCCCCGCCGCGCGGCCCGGACGCGGTCCGCTGAGTGCAGTGCCCGCACGAGCTGACGCTGCGCGGCATGCCGGTGGTGTGCTCTCTCTGCCGGGCCCGGCGCGACTGGCTGCTGATCAACCACGGCCGCCGCGTCTGGGTTCGCTGCCGAGCAGGGCACGAGTGGCTCGAACCGGAGATCACCCGCAAGGACTTCGACGCCATGCTCGCCGACCCGAGCTGGACGTACTACCCCACGTTCGAACAGGCGCGGATCGCACTGGGGTTCGACGGGACTTTTTGCCGGGCTCTACCTGGGTAGGGAACAGCGAAAGGGGCGCTGGCCCCGTTTCTGTGAGGACCGTGACCGGTCGCGATCGTAGTGCCTCCTGTTGGATGGCCTGGTGGAACACACAACTGCTGAGCTGTTCACCGATCCCGCGGAGACGATCACGTCTCTCATCGGGTGTTCTCTCTTGATCGGGAGTCGCACCGTTGGCTGGGCTCTGTCGCACATCCGGTGGTAGCAGAGCGTTGCTGCCTTCACTGTTGGTGATATCCCGAGATCGGCTCGGTGTTCTCACACTAGTGTCCTGCGCCAGGAATTCGTTCAAGATATGAGGCGAGTCGTTCGAGGATTTCGTCGGCGGTCTTGGTCCAGGTGAACGGGCGGGGGTTCTCGTTCCAGGTCTTGATCCAGGTCCTGATGTCCTTCTCCAGGGCCTGGACGGACTTGTGGACGCCGCGTCGCAGTTGCTTGTCCGTCAGCAGTGCGAACCACCGTTCGACCTGGTTGAGCCAGGATGAGCTGGTCGGGGTGAAGTGCAGGTGGAACCGGGGGTGGCCGGCCAGCCACTTCTGGATCGCCGCGGTCTTGTGAGTGGCGTAGTTGTCACAGATCAGGTGCACGTCCAGGTCGGCGGGCACTTCCTTGTCGAGCTTGGCGAGGAACTTCTTGAACTCGGCCGCGCGGTGGCGGCGGTGGAGGGAGCCGATGACCTCGCCGCTGACCACGTCGAGGGCGGCGAACAGGGTGGTGACGCCGTTGCGCAGGTAGTCGTGGGTGCGGCGCTCGGGCATGCCCGGCATCATCGGCAGTACCGGGGCGGAGCGGTCGAGCGCCTGGATCTGGGACTTCTCGTCGACGCACAGGACCAGGGCGCGTTCCGGCGGGTCCAGATAGAGCCCGACCACGTCGCGGACCTTGTCGATGAACTGCGGGTCCTTCGACAGCTTGAAAGTGTCGACCAGGTGCGGCTTGAGGCCGAAGGCCTGCCAGACGCGGCCGACCGTGGACTTCGACAGTCCCGTCGCGGCGGCCATCGACGCCCGCGACCAGTGAGTGGCGTCCTTGGGGGTCCGCTCCAGAGTGGCGACGACGATCTCCTCGATCCGCTCGTCGCTGATCTTCCGTGGAGCGCCGGGGCGTTGCTCGTCCGCGAGCCCCTCAAGGCGGCGCTCCAGGAAACGCCGCCGCCACTTGCCGACCGTCTGCGGCCAGATGCCGAGCTCGGCGGCGACCTCCTGGTTCGTCTTCCCCTCCGCGCAGCCGAGCACGATCCGACACCGCAGAGCCAGCGCCTGCGACGACTTCGCCCGCCGCGACCAACGGACCAGTGTCTCCCGCTCATCGTCGGTCAAGGTCAACTCGGCCATCGGCCGACCCATGCGCGCCATACGCACAGGCTACAGATATGAAGCGAATTTCAGGTGCAGGACACTAGAGCCTGTCTGATGAATGATCACCAGCAGCAGTACGGGTAGCAGGGGGCAGCGCCTGGTGGGGGTAGATCATCAGTGGTGCTGTCCATAGGCTCAGGGCATGTCTAACGAGTGGTCCTTCCCCGACGACCTCATTCGGCTTCGACGGGAGTACAACGCTGCCAGGCGGTCGATGTGGGCAGATGCAATGGAGTCACCTGAGCCTCGCCGTGCGCAACTGGAGCTCCGGGAGCGCATCTCGGCCCATTCCTTCTGGGAGTCCGTTCCCGAAGAACAGAGGCACATCGCCCACCGGGCGCTCGAACAGGCCAGCCTCTACCCGAAGCCCTGAAGCGCCCGGCCGCCGGAGCTCTCAGCGTTCGCGGAGCCAGAGGATCAGGGAGGCCAGGACGACTCCGGCTCGGTAGCGGTCGGCGAGCTTGTCGAACCTGGTCGCGACCGCGCGGAACTGCTTGAGGCGGGCGAAGCACCGTTCGACCACGTTCCGGTCGCGGTAGATCTCCTTGTCGAACGCTGGCGGTCGACCGCCGAGGCGTCCTCGGCGTCGCCGGTTGGCCGCCTGGTCGCGGCGTTCGGGGATCGTGACGGCGATGCCCCGGCGCCGCAGCAGGTGGCGGATGGCCCTGCTGGAGTAGGCCTTGTCACCCAACACGCGATCCGGTGTCGTGCGCGGGCGGCCCGTGGCAGCGCGCGGGACACGGATTCCGTCGAGGACCTGGCCGAACGCGGTGGCGTCGTTGACGTTGCCCGGGGTGAGCACGATCGACAGCGGCAGGCCCCGGCCATCGACGGCGAGATGGACCTTGGTGGTCAGCCCGCCTCGGGACCGGCCGAGGGCCTGGCGCGTCTGCGAGCGGTCCGGATCTTCCAGTTCGTCCCTGTCTGCGTCCCCTCTTTGCGGGCGCCGGCGGCGTGCTGGTGGGCCCGGTTGATCGTGGAGTCGACGGCGACGGTCCATTCCACCCGGCCCGCAGCGTCGTCGCGGACCTGGACATGTTCCAGCAGCTTCGCCCAGGTCCCGTCCGCATCCCAGCGGGCGAACCGCTCGTAGACGGTCTGCCACGGCCCGTACCGCTCTGGGAGATCGCGCCACGGAGCCCCGGTCCGCAGACGCCACAGCACACCGTTGACCACCTGCCGGTGATCACGCCACGGACGGCCACGCCCGTCCACCTGCGGCAACAGGGGCTCTATCCGATCCCATGCCGCGTCCGTCAACTCACCTCGACCCGCCACAAGATCAATTATCAGACACGCCTTAGGGCGCGTATTCGGTTGTGATCAATTTGCGGGTTTCGCCCTCGTGGTTGCCTCTGATCCGGTAGACCGTGGTGCGTGACCCGTGTGCAACTGACCGACAGTGAGTGGGAGTTCATCGAGCCGTACTTGCCGATCGGCAAGTACGGCCCCTACCCTGAACGGCTGCGCCAGCAGTTCGAGGGCGTGATCTGGCACTTCAGGACCGGCAGCCAGTGGCGCGAGATTCCCCGGGAGTTCGGTTCCTGGTCGGC